>DAHWHT010000004.1 GCA_027335515.1 Clostridia bacterium | reverse complement strand
AAGCGCCTGATCAACTGTGAGGAGGTGGACGTCAACCAGCTCATGCCCCTGAAGTATAAGTGGGCGTGGGAACACTACCTCAACGGCTGCGCCAACAACTGGCTGCCGAGCGAGGTGCCCATGGGGCGGGACATCGAGCTGTGGCGCTCCACCCGCCTGACGCCGGCCGAGCGTCTGGTGGTGATGCGCAACCTGGGCTTTTTCGCGACGGCGGAGAGCCTTGTGGCCAACAACATCATCCTGGCGATCTTCCGCCACATCACCAACGCCGAATGCCGCCAGTACCTGCTGCGCCAGGCCTACGAGGAGGCTGTCCACACCCACACCTTCCACTACATCGTCGAGAGCCTCGGCCTGGACGAGCGCGAGGTCTTCAACATGTACCGCGAGGTGCCGGCCATCACGGCTAAGGATGACTTCGAGATGGAGATCACCGCCGCCATCCTGAGGCCCGATTTCACGACGGCGACGGAATCGGGTGCGCGGACCCTGCTGGACAACCTGATCGGCTACTACATCATCATGGAAGGCCTGTTTTTCTACTCCGGTTTCGCCATGATGCTCAGCCTCCACCGCCGCAACCTCATGACGGGGATCGGTGAGCAGTTTCAATACATCCTGCGGGACGAAACCGTCCACCTCAACTTCGGGATCGATCTGGTCAACGGCATCAAGGAGGAGCACCCCGAGCTCTGGAGCGAGGCCTTCCAGGCACGGGTGCGCGAGCGCATCGCGCAGGCCGTCGAGCTGGAGGTGGCCTACGCGCGCGACGTTCTGCCCGACGGTATTCTCGGTTTGAACGCCGGCATGTTCCGCGACTATGTGCAGCACATCGCCGACCGTCGCCTGGAGCGCATCGGCCTTGCGGCCGCATACCATTCGCAAAACCCATTCCCGTGGATGAGCGAGACGATCGACCTCGGCAAGGAGAAGAATTTCTTTGAGAGCCGGGTCACCGAGTATCAGAGCAGCGCCGTCTTGAAGTGGGATTAGCCCGCGGCGGCCGCGCGGGGCGCGCGCGGCATGGAAAGGGCGGTCCTGCGGCGAAGGGTGGGGGGGTGCGGCCGGCGGCGAAGGCGCGTGCGGCCCCTCGGGCCCCGTGTTCGGATGTGGACCGGTGGGGGCGGGTGCGGATGGCGCTGCGGCTGCGGGAGCCCGGGCGCGGCGGCAGGCGGCGGCTCTGGCTGTGGCTCGCGTTGGGCGTGGGGCTGGCGGCCGGGATCGCGGCCGGGATCCTGATTCCGGATCTGCAGGCCAAGGCGGCGGCCGCCGCCCGCGCGCGCGCGGCGCTCAACGCCATGCAGGCCGCGTTCTACCGCAGCAAGGTGGTCGATTACGGCAACCGCAGCAGTGGGCCGTCCACGCGCTGGCAGGGCCCCCCCGGGTACCTCTGGGGCTATTCCTGGGCCCTGGCTGCGGTCGAGGACGTCGCCGGTCTGCCCGGCGGGCGGGCGGAGTTGCCGCTGGTGCGCACGGTCGCCAGCGGCCTGCAGGCGTTTTGGGATGCCGGCGCCTCCCCGCCGGCCTACGCGCCCACCATGTCCCCGGGCGCCGGGGCGACCAAATACTTCGACGACAACGCATGGGTGGGGCTGGACCTGGTCTCGGCCTGGCGTCTGACGCACCGCGCCGTCTACCTCCAGCGCGCCGAGGCGGTCCTCCGCTATGAGCGGACGGGTTGGGACTCGGCCGCCGGCGGCATCTACTGGAACGACAAACGCCTGACGCGCAACGCCCCCTCCAATGCCCCCGTGGCCGAGTTGGCGACGCGGTTGTATCTGGCGACCCACAGCGCGAGCGATCTGCGCTTTGCGGAGCGCATCTACAGCTGGGAGAAAAAGACCCTCGTCCTGCCTTCGGGTTTTGTCGCCGACAACGTCAACGCCGCGGGCATGCTGCAGGGCGGTTCCTGGACATACAACCAGGGCACCTTCATCGGGGCGGGCGTGCTGCTGTATCGGGCGACCGGCCGCGCCTCCTACCTCGCCGACGCCCGCAAGACGGCCCAGTACGTCCTGCATGCCATGGTGCAGCCGAACGGGGCCTTTGTGCCGCAGGCCGAGTTCAACGGGGTGCTTGCCGACAACCTCGTCGCCCTGGCGCACGCGGGCGGCGTCCCGGGACTGCGGGCTGCACTGCGGCGCAATGCGCGCCTCGCCTGGACGCACGACCGGACGGCAGCCGGCCTGTTTGGTCCCAACTGGTCAGGGCCCGCACCCCAGCCCTCCGCCCTGCTGCCGGAACTCGCCCAGACCGGCGCCGTGCGCACCCTGGCCGCCGCCGCGGCCGTCACCCCCTGACCGCCTGCGACGGTCGGCCGCCAGGCGGCATCGCTTCGGGCCGGTTTCGCATACAACGAGTCCATACCCGCATCCCGCGGTCTGCGCAGCCGCGCCCGTCGGGCGGCGCATTGGGCAGGGGGCCGCAGGCCGGTGCGGCATAGGGCACAGGGCGCGGGGGAAGGAGCGGGTGGGGGAGGCAAGGTCCGCCGCGGGTGCCAGCCGGGCCCGCGCGGACCGCAGGTGATGGGCGTTTCTCGGGGTGACTGGTCGCTGCAGCGCAAGGGGCCGGCGGACCAGGCCCGGCATGAGGCCAAGGTGCGGGAGGCCATCCTGGCACACATCGAGGACATCGTGACGGACACGGCGATCATCTCCGGCGGCAAGGCGGTCGTGCGGGTTCCGCTGCGGTCCCTGCGCGAGTATCGCTTCCGCTTTGACGATCAGCGCCAGCCCCATGTGGCCCAGGGGGACGGCAGGACGCGTGCCGGGCAGGTGCTGGGTCGCGCGGGGGGTGCGTCGGGCGATGGACAGGCCGCGGGGGGCGAGGGTGCCGGTGGGGAGGCCGGCGGGGACGTGCTGGAGCCGGAGGTTGCCCTCGACGCGCTCGAGGAGATCGTCTTTGCCGGTATGGCTCTGCCTCGCCTGCGACCGCTGCCGGCCGGGCGGGAGCAGGCGCCGCGGGTGCGGCCGGCCCAGGTGCGCCGGGTCGGTCCGATGTCCGGGCTGGATCTGCGCCGGTCGCTGCGGGCCAATCTGCAGCGCAACGCCCGCGACGGTCGGCCCTGCGTCGGGCCGTGGTTGGATGCGGATCTGCGCTTTCGCTCCTGGCGGGAGGAACCGCTTGCGGGTACCGCGGCAGCGGTGGTGTTGATGCGGGACGTTTCCGGCAGCATGGGTGAGTTCAAGAAGGCGATCGTGCGCAGCCTCTGCTTTTGGATGGTACGGTTCCTGCGCAGCCGCTACGACGCCATCCAGGTGGTCTTCATCACGCACCATGTCGAGGCGCGCGAGGTGCATGAGCACGACTTCTTTCACCTGGCGGAATCCGGCGGCACGCGCGTGAGTTCGGCCTACCGCCTCGCCTTGGAACTGGCGGAGCAGCGCTTCCCTCCGGCGCGTTGGAACCTGTATGTGTACCACTTCTCCGACGGGGACAACTGGGGTGAGAGCGACAACCGCCTCTGCGTCGAACGGGTGCGCCAACTGCTTGAGCGCCAGGCCCAGGTCGGGTATGCCGAGGTGGCCGAGGGCGGCTACACCTCGCCGCTTTGGACGGCGTTGGCCGAGGTGCGCCAGGAGGGATTCACGGCCGCGTCGATCCGTGAACGGCGTGACGTGCATCCCGCATTGTGCCGCTTCTTTCCGCGGCCCGACGACGCCGCTTCCCGATGAGCCGCGTCCGGCGGGGCGGGGCGGCGCTTCAGCCCAGGGCCGCCGCCGCCGGACTGGCCAGTTCGGCGTCTTCCAGGACGCAACCGGGGTCCTCGCCACACGGGTCGCCCGCGGCCGCGGCGCGGGCCCGCAGATTGCCGTTGCACAGGGAAAACCAGGCACAGTTCCCGCAGCGGCCTGCGATGCGCGGTTGCCGAGGGCCGCGCAGTTCGGCGAGCGCGGGCGTCTCCCGCCAGATGGCCGCAAGCGGTGCGCGCCGGACGTTGCCCAAGTGCGTGCCCCGGGAGAACTGGTCCGGCTGCACGTCACCGGTTGGACCGACGGCGAGCAGCGCGACGCCGGAGCGGTTGCCGCCGTTGCGCGCGAGCAGCGCCAGGGCGGGCGCCGCTCGCTCGGGGGCGTGCGCCCGCAGCCACAAATAGGCGAAGGCGGCGTCCGAGTGGTTGCCGACGGTGAGCAGGTCGATCTCCCGTCCCTCGTCGAGCCAGCGGCGGGCGCGGGTGAGCAGCCCTGCCAGGCAGTCTCGGATGGCGGCGCGGTCGGGCGCCATCGATGCCAGTTCTGCACCGCGGCCGGCGGGCACCAGGTGGTAGAGGCAGACACGGTGCACACCTTCGCGTTCGGCCAACTCCAGCAGGTAGGGGACGTGGTGCAGGCTGTCACGGTGCAGGGTGAAGCGCAGGCCGACCGGGACCCCGACGTCCCGCAGGCGGCGGATGGCGGCGACGCTGCGGGCGTGGGCGCCCTGGCGTCCGCGCCAGTGGTCGTGGACCTCCGGGGGGCCGTCGATGCTCACCCCGACGTAGCGCACCTGCGCCCGTGCCAGGGCCTGCGCCCGGGGGGCGTCGATCAGCGTGCCGTTGGTGGAGAGCGTGCAGCGCAGACCCAGGCGGCCCGCGAACTGCAGCAGGTCCAGGGCGTCGGGCCTGGCGAGCGGCTCGCCCCCGGAAAGCAGCAGGGCCGGCACCCGAAGTTCGGCGCACTGGGTCAGCAAATCCTCGGCTTCCGCGCCGTCCAGTTCCCCGGCAGGCCGGTGGCGCACGGCGTTGGCGTAGCAGTGCGCGCAACTCAGGTTGCAGTGGCGGGTCCAGTTCCAGACGACCACCGGTCCGGTTCCCGGCAGGGCCCCAACCTGGCGGGCGCCGGCTCCTTCGCCGTAACGCAGGTCCCGCTCCGCCGGCGGCGCGCCGCCCAGGAGGCGCGTGAGGCTCAACATGCCGATCCGTCCTTCCCGGCGCCGGCCGGTTCATAGAGGCAAAGCGGGTCGTCTCCCAAAGGGTCCCCGCTGACGGCGTAGGCGCGGCTGCGGGATCCTCCACACAGGGCCCGATGCGGGCAGCCGCCACAGCGCTCGCCGCGCAGGGCGCCGGGGTCGCGCAGCGACCGGAACAGCGGATGGTGGCGGTAGGTGGTCAGCAGGTCGTCGCGGCGCACGTTCCCGGCTGGAAGGGGCAAAAACCCGCTGGGGCAGATGTCGCCGGCGGCGCTGACAAAGGCAAACCCCCGTCCGTCGCCGATGCCGTGGCGTCCCGGAGCGGGACCGCCTCCGGCCAGCGCCAGGCGGCGGATCTGGGGCGCCTCGGTGGTCTTGATGGCAAACGGCACCGAGGCGGCGATGCTGTGCAGCCAAATGAGGACGGCCTCCGCGACGACGGGTGCCACCATGTCCCGCGCGCGCGCCCGGCCGGTGGGGACGAGGAAGAAGACGCTCCAGCGGACCACGCCCAGTTGCTCCACGAGGGCGCAGATGGCCGCCAGGCTCTCCACGTTGTGGCGGGTGACGGTGGTGGCGACGGTCAGCGGCAGGCCCGCCGCCCGCACCCAGTCGCAGACTTCCAGCGTGTGGGCGAAGGTTCCCGGCTGGCCGCGCATGCCGTCGTGCTCTTCGGCCACCGCGCCGTCGATGCTGAGTTGAAATCCGGCGCACCCGGCGCGCGCCGCTTCCCGCACCGCCTCCTGGTCGAGGCGCGGTGTGGCGCTCGGCGCAAGGGCAGGGCGCAGCCCCAGCGCGCGCGCCAGCCGCATCAGGTGCCAGAGGTCCGGGCGTTCCAGCGGATCACCGCCGGTGAAGACGAAGGTTTGGGGTTTGGCGGCCGCCACCTGGTTCACGAGCTGCTCCGCCTCGTGGGGGGTCAGTTCGTCGGGTCCGGGTTGGCGGCGGGCACTGGCGCGGCAATGGCGGCAGGCGAGGGCGCAGGCCCGCGTCGCCTCCCAGATGACCACCTGCGGGCGATCATCCACATCCCAATCGGTGAAGCCAAATAGGCTTGCCACGGCGCATTCCTCCCGGGGGGCGCAGGCTGCACCGTAGCATCGCGCCGCGACCGCTCGCTACGGTCGAATGGACGGGGCACGACGGGCTGGGCAGACCGACCCGCGTGTGGTGCGGTCTCACGCGGGAGTGGCCGTTCCCATGCCCGTGTTGCGCACCTGCACGGGTTCGGCAAAGAGCGGGGAGAGCTCGCGGGCCCAGTCTTCCAGCACGGCGGCGCGGTACGGGGTGACGGCGGTGGCCTGCGCGTCCAGCAGCCGGGGGCCGGCCACGAACTGCTGCAGGGCATAGCGGCGCGCACCGGCGATGCTCGCGGCGATGCTGCGTACGGCCGCGTGGTCGACCACGCCCGGGTAGACCGTGGTCCGGAACTCGTAGTCCGGGGCAAGGGTGCGCACCCGTTCCGCAGCGCGGGCGCAGGTGGATCCAGGAACCGGTCCCAGCTCCAGGTAGCGGTCCCAGCTCGTCTTGATGTCCATGGCGACGTAATCGCACAGGCCGGCGCGCAGCACCTGCGCCAGGCGCTCGGGCCGGCTGCCGCAGGTATCGAGTTTGACTTTGCGTCCAAGCGATTTGACGGCGTCCAGCAGTTGGGGCAGATCGCGGTGCAGCGTGGGCTCGCCGCCGCTGACGCAGACGTGCGTTACGGCCGGCCGGCGCCGCAGCAGTTCAAGCACGTCCGCCACGGCGACGGGCGCTTGCGGACGGGAGGCCACCAGGTCGGGGTTATGGCAGAACGGGCACCGCAGATCGCAGCCCGCGGTGAACAGCGTAACCGCGACGTGACCCGGATAGTCGACCAGCGACACCGGCACCAGGCCTGCGATCGTCACGGGCGTGCCCCCCGCCAGTCCCAAGATATTGACTGCGCGCTCCATGATACCACCAGGTATGGTGTCTGCGGCCGCCGCGGGGCAAGAACGGTCCATCGGCGGTCTTCGCTGGGCCGTTTGGCGTGCCGTCGGCGCCGGATGGTCCCTCGGGGCGCCGTGGTCGCCGGGCCGGGCGTCCTCTCAGACCTGGTCGCCGCCCACGGTGGCGCGCGGATGCCGCCGTGCCCGGACGTCGAGGGTCTTGGCATCTTTGGACACCACACTGATGTGGCCGTTGGCTTCCAGGACGGCCAGTCGCACGTCGCGCACGGACAGGATCCCCTGGGCGCGCATGGCAGCCTCCACTTCCGCCTTGTCCAGGCCCTCCCGCCGCAGCAGGTGTGGGTGCCAGTCTCCGTTGGAGACGAGCACCGTCGGGTCCCCCTGTACCCAATTGCGCAACATGCGGTTTTGAATCTGCAGCCGGGCCACGAAGTAGTTGAGGACCAGCAGGGTCCCGGCGACGATCAGCCCGCCCAGCAACGAGGTGTCGGGTCCCACCATCGCGTTTTGCACCGCGTTGGCGATCAGCAGCACCATGGCCAGGTCGAAAACGGTGATCTGGCCGAGCTCGCGTTTGCCGAAGACACGGAATCCAAACAGCAACAGCAAGTAGGCTCCCGTCGTTCGCACGATGAGCGCCAGGGGGCCGACCTGGAGGCGGAACATGTCCACGAACGGCTGCATATGCTTGGAGTCTGCCCGTCGTCGTCGCGGCCATGCGCTCAGCCCAGTCTGCCCAGGGCTGTGCGCAGGCGGCGCACCACCGCGCCGGCCGCCCCCAGGGCCCGACAGGGCGCGGCCGGGCGTTCCCGGGCGCGGCAGGCCGCCTGCGCTCCGCTCAGGGCGAGCACAGCCGTTCGCCGTGCCGGTTGCGGGAAGACAAGCCGGCAGTATGTGGGGGGAAGGACCAGGGCGCCGGAGGCCAGCAGCAGTGCGGCCCCCGCGTTCGTCCCCTCCGGGATCACGGCGGACCGTCCCCCGGGGGTGCGCTCGAAGTCGAAGCCCATGCCGTGGATCCGGTAGACCATCGTTGCGCCGGCGTCGGGACCGGGTTGCACCGTGGCGTCCCGGATCAGGTGCCAGCGCGCCCCGAGCGCGTGGTCGCACGCCAGTTGGAGCATGGCCGACCCCAGGTTTTCGGTGGGGCGGCGGGGGTGGGCCGCCGCAGTGGGCGTGGTGGCGGCCACCTCCGCCGCGGTGAGGGCGACCCTTGGGCCGCAGCCCGCCAGCAGCAGGCAGGCTCCGACGGCCACAGCGATCCCGCGGACGCGCACACGCATCGGTGCCCCTCCCCTTGTCGGGGAAGGATACCGTTCGCCGTGGCCGGGCATGCCCTGTCCGCCGCGAATCTCCAGCTGCCCGGCGGTTATTGAACCACCTTTTGGCCGTCGTGCAGGCCGGCGGTGATCGCCGTGTAGCCGTCGCCCTCCAATCCCAGCTGCACCGGCCGCTGCACGACCTGGCCCTTGGAGTCCAGATTGACGTAGTCCAGGCCGTTGAAGGCGTGGATCGCCGAACTGGGCAGATACAGCACGCCAGGGGCCTGCGCCACGGTGATGCGGGCGGTGAAGGCCGACCCCACTTCGGAGCGCTTCAGCTTGAAGCCGCTGGGGGGGGTGAGCGTCGCCTGCGGCGCGGTGGCCCCCCCCAGCCCCTGGTTGGCCTTGGCGATGGCGACGGCCTGCGTGGTGGGGATCTGGACCGAGTTGACCGTCGTGTAGAAGGCGTGGCCGGGCGCGGACGCCAAGGAAAGCTTGACGATCTGGCCCGGGGCGACCTCCTGGGCCGTCGTCAGGTTCGGCAGGTGCACGATGAACCGGACGGCCGTCACGTCGCTCAGATGGGCGATCGGCTGGAACGGCCCGACCATGGAGCCGAGATGGATGTTCAGGTGGGTCACGCGGCCGGTGAAGGGCGCGATGATCTCATAGCGCTGCAACTGGATCTGCAGGCGGTGCAGGGTGATTTCCGTCTGTTGCAACTGGAGTTGGGCCCGCTTCAATTGCAGGCTGCGCTGGGCGGCCTGGCCTGCGGACACGGGTGGGGAAAGTTGGGCGCTCTGCTGCAATTCGGAGATCGTCAACTGCTGCTGGCGGATGTTCAACTGCTGCTGGCCGATCTGGAAGGGGAGTGTGCCGGTGTGCAGTGTGGCCAGGATCGCGCCGCGCTTGACGATTTGGCCGTTGCGCATGTGCAGCGTCTTGATCTGTCCGCCCGCATGGAAGCCGACCAGCGCGAACTGCTTGGGCGCCAGTTGGCCGGCCGACTGCACCGTGGCCAACACCGTGCCCATGTGCACGTGGACCGTCGCCAGGTGCTGGGAGGTGGGCAGCGGCAGTTTGGATCCCGGGTGCGCCGTGACCCCACGCGCGGGCAGCAGCCCACAGGCGGATAGGAGCGCCGTACCCACGGTGCAGGCCAGAACCGCCACCGCCCGCCGGATCAGCCGCGACCTTCCCGCCATGGCCATCCCCCGCCTCGACGTGGCATTGAGCCGGCTCGGATCCTGGGCTGACGCGTTGGATTGGCTTTCAGGACGGATTTCCCTGCCGGTGCGCTGGACGGATTGGGGGTCGTCCGCCGCCTTTGCCGCATAGGCTCGGCGCAGGGGCCGGCCGCCCCGGCGCCGGTCCCTGGGGGAGGCGCCGCCGTGCGCGTTGACGAGATGCCATCGTTGCGGCAGTCCATCCAGGAGCTCTGGGACCTGGCACATGCCGCGGGATTGGATCCACTGCCGACCCATTTCGAGGTGGTCCCCGCGACGATTCTGTTCGAGATTGCCGCCTACGGCCTTCCGGGCCGGTTTTCCCACTGGGCCCACGGGAAGGCCTACCATTTGATGAAGCGGCAGTATGAGTACGGCCTGATGAAGTATTTCGAGCTGGTCGTCCACAGCGACCCGGCGCAGGCCTTCCTGTTGGAGAGCAACGACCTGCTGACCAACAAGTTCGTCGTGGCCCACGTGCTGGGCCATACCGACTTCTTTCACCACAACGCCCATTTTTGCGGCGTGGACCGAGGTGTCGCGGACCGGGCCGTGCTGCACGCCCAGCGGCTGCGCGCCCACGCCTTCGCCCACGGCGTCGTGGCGGTGGAGGGGTTTTTGGAGTCCCTCCTGGCGTTGGAGGAACACGTGGACCCCTGGGCCGGACCCAGCGACCCGTCGCCGGCGGCGGCACCCGGCCCGGAGGAGCGGACCGATCTGCTGCTCTACCTGTGGCGGCATGCACCAAAGCTGAGCGACTGGCAGCGCGACGCCCTGGCGATGGTGCGGGAAGAGGCCCTCTACTTCCGGCCCCAACTGCGCACAAAAATCATGAACGTAACCTGGTGGGAGCGCACTGGCTAGAGACCTAGCAGCCGGACCTCCACCCGATCGGGATACAGCAGGACCGCTTCAGCGCACTCCCTGAGGAATGCTTGTATAGCGGATCTGTCCACCGTCTCAAGGACTTGCTTCATATTCTGGAGTAGGTTCACGGTTCGTTCCGCCGCGTCGTCTCGGCGCGGTGCTTGCGGAGCGGATAAATCCGCCGCCAACTGCTCCAGGATGGTCTTTCGGTCGCGTAGCTCTCTCGTTCGGCCGGCTAGGTCCTCAGGGGAAAGCGCCCCGGTCTCGAATGCGTCGTACCAGCGTGCGATTCGGCGTTGAATATCCGCTAATTCTGTCCGGACCGACTCAAGGTGCCGCGTGCGTTCGAGATCCAGGCGGTTCGCCTCCGCCGATGCGCGGTCAAGCTGTGTCCGCAGGAAATCCTCCTCCCATACGTACTTCTTCAGAGTGTCAACGACCGCCGCTTCGACCTTCTCCTGACGCATCCACGGCAGGGTACACTCGCCAGCCACCGGCCGCCTGCCGGATGGAGGGTGACGCCGGCTGCATACGTAGCTGCGATTGTACCGGCGGGGTTCACGCGGCCAGTTTGTCCAGTACTTGTGTCCATGCACCGCAGCACCACAAATGCCGCAGCGGGCACCGACGCCGGATAGTAGATAGTCCGCTGAGCGCAGGCTTGCTGAGTGCCTCGCGCGGCGCTGCGCCAACTCCTCCTGCGCATGTTTGAAGAGAGCGGCCGGCACGAGCGCCTCGTGACGGGCCGGATAGCTGTTGCCCTTATGTGGTTGGAGTCCTGCATACGTGGCGTTGGTGAGGATGATACGCAGGTGATTGTAATGCCAGGACTTTCCACTCTTTGGCCGAGGTTGCTGTGGGCCGTTGGCCCATGCGGCCAAGCTTTGAATCCCTATGCCTTCTTCCGCGTACCGGCGAAAGAGTTCGCGAACGAACGACGCCTCCGGCTCGACTGGGATGAGCAGCCCCTCTTTGATGCTATATCCGTATGGGGGGGGACCAAGACGCCGACCCTCTTTCGCCGCCTGCGCCTTCCCGACGCGGGTTCGTTCCTGAAGGGTTTCACGCTCTAGTTGCGCGAAGACGGAAAGCATGCCCAGCATTGCCTTGCCGGCAGGGCTCGTAGTGTCAAAGCTCTCTGTGATCGATCGCAGTCCCACCCCGAGCGGCTCGAGGAGGTCTTCAACCACGTGGAGGACATCCCGTTGGCGCCGGCTCAGACGGTCCAGACGCCAGACCAGCAACACGTCAAAGCGCTTAGCCTGCGCGTCACTAAGGGCACGTGAGAGGGCAGGCCGGTTCAGGTCCTTACCGCTGAACCCTGGGTCCACGTAGACATCGACCAGGTCCCATTCTTGCGACGCGCAGTACGCGGTAATGCGCTCTTGCTGCGCGGACAAGCTGACTCCCTCTTTTGCCTGTTCATCCAGTGACACGCGACAGTACGCGACCGCTCTCAATGTTTTGCTCCCACCCGTTCATGAGCGCAAGGAGGCATGCTGCGCGCCTGCCCTGCTTGCTCCTTACTCTAAACCGTTGGAGCCCATCGGGATACAGGTCGTACCTTCGCCGGCCAGGCGCTGCCGCGTTGGCGCGCCGTCACGCCTGGAAGGCGTGTCCGACGGTTCCGGATCCGCATTGGGTTTATCCTTGAAGGAGGCCCCTCACATGTCCACGCACACCACGCCCCTCCGCCAGCCGCCGCTGTCGGTCGCATTGCCGGCCTCCTCTGCCCGCACCGTTGACGCCTGGGCCGCCACGGCCTTCCGTGCCCTGTTCCCCGCGGGTGCCATCCCGACTCGCGACGTCGTCAACCGCGCCCTGGCCGCCGCCGTTCCCGCGATCGGCACCCAGGTGGAGGTGCATTGGGGCAGTGGCCGCGCCGGGCTCCACTGGCGCGGCGCGGTCGCTGCCCGCTGCGGCGCCGGC
>DAHWHT010000389.1 GCA_027335515.1 Clostridia bacterium | reverse complement strand
CGTGCCCACCACTCCCCGGCAAGGGCAGGGCTCCGCTGACACCGGGACACGTATCGTGCGCGTGTTAAGTCCAAATAGCCTGCTCGCTCCCAGGTTGGTCGCGGCGCCCCCTCATCACTTCGCGGACCTCTGCTTGGTCTGTCCGCGCCGTTCGGGCCTGGAGCCCAGGGGCGCGGCGCCGCCAACCTTGCGGGCGTAGTCGCCTGTGCACTCTTGTACACTGCAGAGTCTCTGCGTTTCCGTTACCACTAGTGCATACAGAACGCATACGGAACGCCAGAACGCCCACCGAACATATCGGTGGGCGTTCTCTGTATCCCTTGTGGCTGTTGGCTTTCAAGTGGTGCGCCCTGGAGGATTTGAACCCCCGACCTACTGATCCGTAGTCGTGGGCGCGCCTTTCGGGCCATCGCAGCTGCCCCCGAAATGCCCATTTGGCGCGGATTCCGTCGTTCGCACAAACGCAAGTTCCCCAGCAAAGGCGCCCGCTCACGCAAAGTCTATGGGGAGGTTTATGGGGAAACGCGGTGACTCGCTCAAACACGCTCTCATCAACGAGCAATGGGGCGGCAAGGCAAGAGAAGCTCTGACCCGCTCCTCTCGGTCAACGCGTTGGCCTCACAAAGGCCCTCCGCGCGCTCCCCGGCAACCAGGGCTCAAGGCACCACGTCATCTGGTACCTGCGTGCACGAATAGCGGGCCGCATGTTGTCGCGCACCGCCGGGTCGATCACGATGGTACGCCGTCATCGTCCCAGGCCTGACACCTGCTGAGAGTGATACCCTACGGGCGACAATCCGGCGGGAGGCATGGCAGACCGACATCTCTGGCTCCGACGACGGCATCGACAAGCACGACCGGAGACGCGGATCCAGATGAGGGCCTGTCGGTTGGCGAACCCCCTACCGTCGCGGACGCCCGCGCTTGCCGCGTTCAACGAGGGCCACAATGCCGCCGATGATCGTCACGCCGGCGGCGGGAATTGACCACCACCCGTGGCGGGCTAGCCAAGAGGGGCGCAGGCCACACAGGATTCGCAGAGCGCCCGTGATGATGTCTGCGGCACCAGCCACAGCCGGATCGAGAAGGCCGAGCACGTCAATGACGGTGTCGGCCACGGCTTGGTTTCCCCGATTCTGCACGAAGGCGCACACGTCAGCTGTGTCCTGCCGAAACTCGGCGGCCAACCCATCGGCGCCGATGCTGCGGACATACTTCGCCACTGCCCAGACGTCAGGTGGTTCTGTTCCGCTCCACTGTTGGGCCTTGGCCAGCAGATATGCGCGAAACCGCTGCTCTGGAGACGGGACTTGCGGGCGGGGCTGCACATAGATGGGCACCATGACCGCGTCCTTCCTATCGTCGCTTCTCGGCGAGCACCGCATCCGCCGTGAGCATGCAGTCCTGCGGTGGCGGTGAACAGGCGGACAAACCAGGAGGGCCAATTCGTAGGAACTCGGGTCCGCTACGGGGACCGCCGTGGTCCGGGAATGCCGCGGCGCATTGTCAGCCTGATGGCCCCGGCAGCCGCCTTGCAGCCATCCCGAATCGTGTTCGTAAGAGCACGGTCGGGGAGGTATCGTGCGGCGATGTCCTCCCAAGGCATCGCCAGCACCTGCCAGCAGGCGAGCCACTCGAAGTGCGTCGGATTACGGATTGTCGGCGTCGGGATCGCACCATCACTTTGGGCTCGTGCCGAGCTCTCATTCCACCGCTCGTCCAGTTCGGCGAGGAGCCTGCGCCGGGCCTCCTCCTTCGTTTCCGCGCCCGAATCCAGGGTTGTGGTCAGTTGTACCTGCCAGTGGTGCACTCGGTACGGTGGTAGTGCCCACTGACCACCGCTGGCCAGGAGGGTCGATAGGGCCACGTCGGCCAGCCAGTCGTCGTCGAGGTGCCATGTCCGTTGCCACCGTTCGATATGTTGGCCAACGGCTTCGGTTCCCATCTCATTTAGGATGGACGCCCGGCGGTCCTCGACGAGGCCGCCTACCAACCCAATGTCAGGGGACGGCGACTGGCCGTCTGCGCCGACAACTCGGATCTCGCCGAAACTTATGGATATGAAGCTCCGGGCGTCGTCGGGCGGCGGGGGCGGGATGATAGAGTTCAACTCCGCGCGGCACTCGGGGGCGACAAGATCAACTGCATCGAGGAACAGCCTCCGGCCATCGGCGAGCGCCCGGGACCCCGGGGCCTCGTATTCGCTCTTGCCTAAGCGCACCGGGAGTGGCCACCTTCCGGGGTACGATTCGCCTGCGGCGGGCGGCGAGCCTGCATGCGTTGGGAGCGTTCCAGCGTGGCGTCATTCCGGCTCGGCGGTTGGAAGCCTTCAGGGGGCGCTTATCCTTGTCGATTGCGATGGCGACCACGACGCGGAGGTCAAGAAGCGGGGATCGCCGCCGCGCTTGGCGCGGCGCGGGTGGTGCACGTTCAACGCGAGACCCGGGCCATTCTTGCCGTCAGTCTTGCACGCATCTGCGCGCGTTGTCCTACCCATCATCGGGCGGATCCTGGCCAAGCGCGGCGGTGATCACAACCTGGCGGCAGTGTCAGCTGCCGGTTCCTCCAGGCCGCTCTACGTTAGATCAACCATTGGTATACGACAGTACCTCGGCTCGCCCCAGCACTCGACAGTACGGGTGATGGGCCATCACCGTTTGTACTCATCCGGAAACAGTCAAGGCTATGAATCGCGGCGTCGCGACTGGCAAGCGAAGCAGGGGCACTCATCATACCGCCTCACAAGATGCACTAGGCCATGCACGGTTCCCTGGGTCTCGTCAAACCGGTGGCGAATTTGGTTCAAGTAAGTTTCATCGCCACGGGCGAACGCCCTGAAAAGGGCATAGGCTATGAAGTCGGCGATCTGCAAGAGGCGAGTCGATGCCGAGTCCGTGAAAAGGGGCACCTCGGAAAAGGTGTGAACAGGCCCAACACTCGTGCCTGAAGTTCGGAACTGCGTCAGTAACGCTTGTAGGTCGGGCTCGTAGCGCGACTCGTCCATTATGAGGATGCCGTTTTGGCGCACACCCTGCCTCCGGATCCGACGGAGGAATGCGTCAAACCTTATGCAAAGTTGCTCAAAGGCTAATTCCAGCGGCTGATCGGGGTACGAGTCTAGATCCACGACTGCCCCGAACGCCGTCAAATGATGATTCGTAGCGATCGCATTATAGGTGTCTGCCATCACCTGGCGGCGGAGCTCAGGCGCCACGCGCCGCCAAAAGCCTCTTGCTGAACGAATTTCCTCGGCGTGAAGTTCCTTGGGACGGGGGTGCGTGATGAAGTTAGTCGATACTACAGCATCCAGATCTCGGGTGGCCCAATGGGTCTGCCGCTCAAACAGGGCCACTCCAGCCAAGACGAACACCTTGTCCATCCGGTTCTTGGGGTCACCAGACTCGTCCAGGTAGAGGAAGTACATCAGCACCCCCCCAGCGGGGCAAAAAAAAGGCAGCCAGGTAGAGGACAAACCCCTCTGGTGAGCCGCAAGAAGGCAGCCCCCTGACCGCGTGATCTAGGCTACTGCACGAGGGATGGGCCGTCAAGGGGCATTGGGCTCATAAGCGACCGGTGCGGCGGGCGGCCGAGGGCGGGTTTCCGCAGCCTTCCAGACGGCTCTTCCCCATGCGTCACGGCCCGCACGGGGGCGTAGTGGATGAGCGCACTGGTGCAAAAGCGAGTGTCTCGACGCCCCTCCTGCGCGCCCGAAGGGGGACTCGGTTCGAGTCTCGCACAGTCAAAACACGATCACCGTGTCGGAATCCGCGTCGGTGACGGGACCGGCGAAGAACACCGCGGTATGCGCTCCTGGATGTGAGCGGGCGAAGTCCAACTCGGCAGCGTACATCCGTCCGCGATCGCGGCCATGGGCGATCAGGCGCCCTCGCAGCGAACGGCCGTAGCCACCGTCATCGGTGACGAATAGGGCAATCCACTCGTCCGGAAACCGGGCGTAAATCTCTTCGAGGCTGAACTCGGCCCCGAGGTTCTCCTGTGCCGTCATCATCCCCGGGCGCCTCCATTTGGCGGTCTACCCCACTGTCTCGCCGGGCAACGCCGCGGCCCTGTAGCCGCCACCGGGCCCGGATGTGTACTTGCATGCGCCCGTCAGAGGCACCGCCGTCACAACCGATCACACGGGGAGGTCTCCGCAGTGTCCGCCCTGCTCGCCCGCGAGTTCGCCCCTCCATACTACGCCGTCGCCGCCCACAAGGGCCGCCGCCGAGCGGCTCGCCTTCGTCCGCAGCCGACGCCTGACGGCATCGCCATCCGCTGGCTCCGCGCCCGTGGCGCGCGCGACGCCTTGCCCGTGCTCACCGCGCACCCGACGTCCCTCACCGCCGAGGTCCACTTCCGCCGCACCGACGCCTATTGGCTGGTCCTCTGCCACCGTGGCGGCCGCCTGCTGCGCGCCGTCGAGACACCGTTCCGCGTCGAGGGCGTCGTCCTGCTGCGGCGGACCCGGCTCGACGGACCCTGGCAGGCCGAGCGCGCCCTGGTGGCCGTGCCGTCCGAGTTCCTCGCCGACGGCGCATGTCTCTATGCGGCGCAGTCCGGTCCGCGCAACTGGGACCGCATGACCGTCTCGCCGCACCCCGAGCGTTTTGCGCCCTTCGTCGTCCCATGCACCTTCCGGCCGGGAGGCGAGCACCGTGGGAGAAGCGGCTGAGCGGTCCGATCCGCCGCTGATCCGCATGGGCCGCCGCCGGGAGTCCCCCTGGGTCCAGGTGTACAACGAGCTCATCGACCTCTACCAGCCCCACATCGGCGGCTTTGTCGGCGTCGGCTACTGGACCTACCTCCGCCGCTTCGTCAACCACGACCCCGAAAACGGCTGGCGTGGGCGTGCCTTCCCCAACAAGCGCCAACTCAAGGCCGACGGCCAGGTCGGCGCGGACCGGCTGAAGGACCTGGAGCGTCGCTGCATCGCCTGGGGCCTGCTCGACGTGGAGGTGGTGCGTCAGCGGCGCTACGCCGGGGGCCGGCTGGTCGGCGAGACCCGGCGTTTCCCCTGGGTTGGCTGGTTGCTAGTGGCGCGTCCATCAAGTCCCGACTGGTCTTGAGCAAACGGTTGTGGTAGGCGCATGAGGGAACGGCTGGTTGGGGCCGGGAGGGTGGGAGAGCGGCCGCG
>DAHWHT010000388.1 GCA_027335515.1 Clostridia bacterium | reverse complement strand
GATGGCATTCGCCTTTTTCGGCGGAACGGTGCGACGCCTGGTCCTGGACAACCTCAAGGACGGCGTGCTCAAGGCCGACATCTACGACCCGGTGCTGAACCGAGCCTACCGCGACATGGGGCGCCACTACGACATTCTGCTGGACCCTGCCCGCAGTCGGTCACCAACCGATAAGAAGCCGTGAAATTTTAAATGTCGGGGCGAGCGAGCGGCCGCGGCGGCCGGAATCAGAAGCCGGCGGTTGGCCACCAGACGCTGGCGGAAGCGCTTGCGCTGCAAGGGACCCCAGCCCAGCCACACATCCCGGCAGGCCACGCGCCGCGCCGGGGCTTTTGCGACACCTTCGGCGGCAGCACCAAGCAGGAATTGCCCCGCGGCTGTCCGTTGGGCACCTCCCACCCCAGGTTTTCGCAGATCATCAGTGCCAGCTCCCAGCGGCTCCGCCGCGGGAACCGCCGGGTCACCTCGCACATCAGATCGAGGTCCGCATCTCTGAACTCACGGTCTCCGACCCAGAACGGCCGCCCAGACGTGGCAACAAGGTTCAACTTCCCAATGCTGCCATTGCACCTCCCCCGCCATCTGTCAACCCGGTGGTTTGATCATCCCCGGCGCCTTAGCGCCTGATACTACCCCAAGCAAGGGAAGTGTGCGCCATGAAGTCGACCACGCGGAGTAGGTGAGATCCCTACCGCCGAAGGGCTGGCCATCCACGGCGAAGCGAGTCTTGCGTGGCCACTCGCGAGTGTAAACGGCCACGATAAACTCGACACAAATGGCCACCAAAAACCAGCACGAACTGGAAACGGAAAGGTCACGGTCCCGTCGGTCGGGAAGCCCCGGCGCGGTGCGCGAGCAGGGGACTGGCGGGAATGAGGACGACTGAAGGCGGTAGCGGTAGTGGTGGAGATCCAGAGCCTGAGCAAGGCGGGACTGAACAAGCGGCAGATCGCGGCCCGCCTCGGCATCCACCGGGCTCCTCCAATAACCTCCCATTCGGCAACACCGCCACCCCTGCTTTCTAAGAAGTGTGGCGTCTTGTGGTTCTGCTCCATGTAGACATACGCCCGCCATCCTGCCACTTCCCCAAACGGCGGCATCCAGCCCATCCCTTCGCGGACCCCCGCTCCATACCCGTCTTACCTAATCTCCCAGCCGGATCAACCGAGTGCTTCAAGCCACCAGCGCAAACGACGACGACGCACCAGCGACACGACTAGCCTTCAGCCCGCACTCAGGCTTCTTGCTGCCCGGCCACTGTGTATCGCTGCAGGTGCCCGCCACCGCTCACACCATCACCTTGCTGTCGGGCCGAGCTACAGAACCCAGCACCGGCTTGGGGCGTTGTCGCCGCGCCGGACCCCACGGCCAGCGCGGCGGGTCTTGGCCGTCGTCACGGTGCGGCAGCGGAGGCCGCTGCGGCAACCGCGTCGGCTGCGGACCGGCGGGCGGCGATGCACCCCCCTTGCCGTCTTCGTGCGGGGGCCGCGGTGGAGTACCGCCATCGCCGTGTTTCCGGCCGGCGCGCCGCGCGGGTGTACCAATCCTCGCCATCACCATAACCATCCCCTCGCCAGATTACGGCCTTCATCCCACCTGTGGCGACTCCGGACCAAAGTCGCAAAAGTCGGAACGCACCAGCAATCCGCTCCCGCTCGCACCGGGATCCGCGGGTTCGGCCCGCCCCAACACCGTAGGGCGCCCACCCGCACGACCAGCCACCCACAGCGCGTGCCCGCATCGCACCAAAGCCCGCGCCCGGGTCAGCGGCACCGTGCCCGCTTCAACCAACCCGGCACGACTCAAATAGAACGCGGTGACCCCGAGGTCACTGCTCGGCTCGCTGTCGGAAGGAAGCACGGCGGCCACCTCCGCGGGGCCGGTTGTACGGACACGTCGATCAAAGGCTATCCACATCGTCCGCTGCTGGCAACGTGCGCGAAGCGGCGACCGGTCCCGGCGCACCAAAGAACAACCCATCCAGCGTATCCGCAAACATCGGGAACGGCGCGCGCACCGCGGCGATCGCCGCAAAGAGATCGCCAAGTTCGCCCAACAGGTTCGCCATCACCACGAGCCAGGCAACCGGGGCAACGGCGGGCCACAACCTGCCGACCGCCAAAGACTCAAGGGAGGGGAATCCCACACGATCCCACACCCTGCCCCTGGTCCCCTTGTATAAAGGGTGCGGCGGACAGACCACATGCAGGTGGGTCCCTTTTGGGTTGACACGCGCAGGTGGCCCTGTTGGACTGGCACAGTCGTTATGCGACATTTTCGGCCAAGGCAAGACTTTCCATCCAAGCGTCCGCCAGGTAGGGTAGAGGCCCAACGCGGCCTGGGTGGCGGGGGTGCTCGACCTCACGGACCCGTTCGGCGGGGTGCAGGGGCCTGCCCCGCAGACACCAGTCGCTGAAGTTCCGGCCGACCAGGCCGGACCACGGACGGCTACGCGCCAGCTCCGGCCCACTTCGGCGTCAACCGAGGCGGAGATCCAGCGCGCCGTGGTCCTGTTCGAGGCTCAGCCGGCCAGGTCGGCATCCACTACTGGGGACGACCGTGGCCCCGTGTGCCGTCTGTACCCGCAGCGTCGGTGCTACCTGGCCATGTGGCGCCGTGCATGCAGGGGGTGGTCCCGATGGCCGCGACTCAGGATAGGCCGGCAAAGACTCAGGCGAAGAACGGCCCGGTCGGGCAGCCGGCCGCTCCCGTTTCACGGGACCGTGAGTTCCGCCGGCTGTGGGCCCTGATTGGCCGTCGAGCGAAGCGGGCTGGCATCACGCCGGAGGACGTGGAGAGCGAGATTGAAGCTCACAGAGCCGGGCGGTGATCGTCGTCTTGAACACCGGCGCCTTGGTGTCCGCCCTGATCTACCCTGATCACGCCGAAGGCCGCCTCTTGCAAACCGTATTTTCAGGCCACTACTTGGCCGTTTCGCCCGCTCTCGCAGCCGAACTCGGCTCAGTTCTCGCCCGGTCGAAATTCGCACGCCTGGGCGACCGGAAGACGCGGCAACGCGCGGTCCAGGCCTTGGTGTCACACCCGTCGTGTTTGGCCGTCCAGCCGCTTGCGAGGGTCGCGTTGATCCCCAACGATCCCGACGACCACCACGTCGTAGAGGCAGCCGTTGCTGCCCATGCGGATCCGCTGGTCGCGAGCGACAAGCACCTGCTGGCACTTCGCGAGGTACCGGCCCCGCCAGCGGCTACGATCATCCCTGTCATCGCCCCTCGTGACGCGCTGGTCCGTCTTGTCAAAGGCGAGCACGCCGGGCGCGACGCGTAGGCCCTTGGCAAACGGGGTCCCAAACGCCGGGCCCGCCGCTGTGTAGAGTAGGCCTGCGCGGCGTCTCCGCAAGGACTCCGTTTTGGGGGCTACCAGAGCCCCCGACGCCATCGTTCGGCCAGTCGACGCTCGAACCCGGCAACGTTGTCGTCGCGCCTAGCACCAACACAGTTTCGGCGGCGATTCGCCAGCCCGTGGCCCGCAGCGGCGGGCGCGGCTCGTGCCCGCGGGAACGGCGGCGCGGCCCCACTGGGGGTCGCGAGCATCATGGAGCCGCCGGGTGCGGCGCAGACGGCAGCGACGTGATGCCCCTGCGGCGCCCCTGCTGTCCCCGGGGGTTCCTGTCTTACCCGGCGGCGGTTGCCTAGTTGCCGCGAATTAGTCGTCGTATCCGAGGGCTGCGGGAGGACAGAGGCCGCCTGCCAACCGGCTGATCTCCGCTTCGCTCAGCTCACCGCCGAGGATCGCCTTTGCCACCGTCCCCGCGGTCACGCCCTCGCCCGCCACGACGCCGTACTCCCGCAGCACCTCGTCCGGTAACTGCTCCAACCGCGCCCGCAGCCCCGCGTCCCGCCCGCATGCGTCCCGCAACGCCTGCAACTTGCTCGCATCCGCCATCCGGCTCGTCTCCTTCCGTTTGCCGACAGAATGCCAGGGCTTCAATCAAGCTTCTTCGTAAACGTCAGGTCCCAACCCATCGAGACGACGCCGCCGGCCACGGCACCGAGGTCGACCTCGCCCAATTCACCGCCCACGATCGTCCTGACCAACGCCGCGGCCGTCACGCCCACATCCGGCACGACGCCGAACTCCCGCAGCACCTCGTCTGGAGTGGCCTCCAACCGCGCCCGTAGCACCGCGTCTCGCCCGCATGCGTCCCGCAACGCCTGCAGCTTCGCCTGCCCGGCCATAGGGCTCGCCTGGTTAGAACCTCGTCCGGTATCGACCCGGCGGCGTCCGGGCCCTCGGCGTCGCTCACCCCGCGAACTGCCAGGAGCCGCGTGGGGCACCAAGGGATATGCACCGACTTACCCCCACTGAAACGACGAAACCTCGATACCGCCGGCCATGGCGTTGAGTTCGGCCTCTGTCAACGCACCGCCGAGGATCGCCTTGGCCATGGCCGCAAAGGTCACGCCCTCGCCCAGCGCGATGCCGTGTTCCCGCAGAACCTCGTCCGGCGATTGCTCCAGCCGGTGACGAAGCCCCGCATCCTTGGCGCAGGCGTCCCGCAGCGCCTGGAGCTTCCCCACATCTGCCATCCCTCTCACCCCCTGTACGCCGGAGCATACCGGGCTGCCGGGCTGGCCGACAGCCGGGCCGCTGACCAGAGACTGCCGAGTTCGTGCCGAGCGGGCTGCCGCCGTCACGACGCGCCACGCAGGGCGCCGGTGGCGGGCGCGCACAACCGGCGTGCCGCGGGCCGCTCCACAAGCCCTCCAGAACGCCCTACCCGCGCGGCGCACCGTCGCTGCCGGCCCTGGCCGCTGATCCACGAGATTGGCCGCCTTGCCCGCGACTATGCGGACCAGGCGTTGCTCCTACGAGAGATCCGCAAGCGGGCCCAGGTGGAGTTTGTCAAACACCCCACCAACGACGGCCCTGAGGGCCAATTGCTGGAGAACATGCTCGGGGCCATCGCCAACTTTGAGGGCCGCGTGATCGCCGACCGCACACGCCGGGGCCGGCAGCACTGGGTGCGGCAGGGCGCCGGGGTCGGCGGCGGCGTCCCCTATGGCTACCGCACGGTGCCGCGTACCGCCGAGCACCGCTCCAGCATGGAGATGGACCCGGTAGAGGCAGCGGTGGTACGCGACATCTTCCGCCTGTTCGCGGTGGAAGGGCTCTCCTGCCGGGCCGTCTGCAAGCACCTGACGGCGACCGGTATCCCTACGCCCAGGGCGGGATCGCACTGGCACCCCAGCATCATGCAACGCCTGCTGACCAACACCGCCTACGTCGGCCGCTTTGTTTACGGCAGGAACGAGTCCGTGGAGCCGCAGCGCCGCGCCAAGCCGAACGGGCCCAACCGCAAGTCCTCGCGCCGCCCCCTGCC
>DAHWHT010000387.1 GCA_027335515.1 Clostridia bacterium | reverse complement strand
CTGTGGGGAGGACTCGGCGCCGTCGTGGCGGCGGGGATCGTCGTGCTGGTGATGCGTGGCACGCGCCTGCCGGCTGGTACGCAGACCTTCCCCGAGCCCAACCACCAGCACGTGACGGGCGACATCCAATACGACCACACGCCACCCGCGGGCGGCGCGCACTCGGCGGCATGGCTCAACTGCGGCATCTACGATCAGCCCGTCCCCAATCCGAACGCGGTGCATTCGGTGGAGCACGGCGCGGTGTGGGTGACCTACCAGCCGAGTCTGCCACAGGTAGAGGTGTCGGCACTGCAGAGATTGGTCAAATCCATGTACCGGGGCAGCCAGCGGTACCTGATCCTGAGTCCGTATCCGGAAGACGCCGCCCCCATCGTGGTCAGCGCTTGGGGCGCGCAACTTCGCCTCCAAAGCGCGTCGGACCCGCGCCTGGCCCAGTTCATCCGCCGCTTCATCGGCGGCGCCCAAGGCGGCGAACCGGGCGCGCCCTGCTCCAACGGCACCGGCACGCCGATCGAAGCCTGAGCCTCCCCCCGCGCCCGGCACGGGCCAGCAGTGGAAGGGCGACCCGGCGCGGGGAGCTTCGGGTCCGCAGCAGACGCGCGGGGGGTCCAAGGAGGTGGATTCCAACGGGTGTCGCGGCAGCCCGCCGCTTGCTGGCGGGACTCTGGATCCTGGACGGCCTACTGCAACTGCTTCCGCGGATGTACACGATGTTCATGGTCCAGTCCGTCCTGCGGCCACCGACCATCGGCGAGCCGGCCTGGCTCGCGCACCTGACCCAGGAGATCCTCGTCTTCGGTACGGACCGCCTGGTGGCGTTCAATCTCGCCCTGGCCGTCGTCCAGGTCGGGCTCGGTCTCGCGCTCTTGCTCCGCGGAGGCTATCGCTCGTGGCCGCATTGGCTCTCGCTGATCTGGTGCGCCGGTGTGTGGGTCTTGGGGCAGGCCTTCGGCGGGCTGTTGACCGGGCAGGCCAGTTTGGTCACCGGGGCGCCCGGCTCAGTCGCGCTCTACGCGGTGCTCACCTGGGCGGCTTGGCCGCTGCGGCGAGCAGGCGACCTGACGGCCCGCCGGCGGGGCGTGACCGCCGCCCTGGCCACCACATGGAGTTTTGGGGCGGTGCTGCAAGCCTTCCCAACGTTCTTCACGCCCTCCGGTTTGTCCCAACTGCTGCTCGGGAACGTCAACAGCTACCAGCCCGCATGGGTCAACGCGTTGATGCGCTGGGGCGCCGTGTGGCTCACGGCATCTCCGGTGGCGGCGAATGTTCTGTTGATCGCGGCCATGGGCCTCATCGCCGCGGGGATCTGGGCTGGGGGACTCCTGCGGCGCGTTGCGCTCACCGCGTCGCTGCTGTTCGCGGCCCTGCTTTGGGTCTTCGGCCAGGCCTTCGGCATGCTGCTCATGGCCATGACCACCGATCCCAACACCGCGCCGCTACTGGTGGCGCTGGCCTTGTATGCCTGGCCGTGGACAGATGGCGCACCAGCGTCCGGGGACGCCGCTCACCCGCGGCGTCTGATGGAAGGGCTACGCGGCCGGAGCCCCTGGATGGCGCGCCCCAGCGTCGAGTCGCCGAGGGGATGGTCCGGTGTGGCTGATGATCGCCACCGCTGTCGGCGCTGAACCGCATGGGGGACTCAATGCACCAGCATGAACACAGCGCGACCGGTCGAATACACGCCGCATACCCGTGCGCCTTTGCCCAGCCAGTCCGCGGCCTTGGCACCAAAGACCTCCTGCAGCGGGCGCGCCCGGGCCCGTGCAAGATCCAACGGCACGGCATCGGGGCGTGGCATCCACGCCGCGGCGGGCGATCGCACCGCGTACCGCACCTCGGCGTGTGCGTCCGCACCGCCGGGCCCGACCGGCGCCCCGCAAACGACACCCCAAACCGGGTGGGGGTTCCGCTCCACGAACCGCCGGAACGACGCCTCCAGGCCGGCCTGCGCATGGTCCGCGAAGCAGCTCACGGACGCCATGGACAGCTCATAATTCCCGATCGACGCATCGAGTGCGCCCCGGAACAGCAGGGCCGCGGCCATGAAGTTGGCGGCCCGCGCCCATTGCCCGCGCGCCGCCGGCGACAGGTCCATCTCGCTGCATTGGCGCAGGAGAATCCTGCGGTGTTGCACCAAGGCGAAGTGCCCGACTTCGTGGCAGATGGTAAAGCGCTGCGCCGCCTCCGGAAGATCGTCCCGCACCGCCACCACGGCGTCGGTGTTGCTGAGGTGCAAGAGCCCGCGAATGTGGCGTGGGAACCCCGGACCGCCCACCTGGAGGCGCAAACCCTGGCTGTCCAGGAGTGCCGTTACGTCCAGCGGCACCGGGTTGCCGATGTCATGCAGGATGCGGTCACAGGTCGCTTCCATGCTCCGCTGGACCGGTGTCAGGGATCGCTCCAGTGCCAGGGCTTGCACTGCCTCGCCTCTCTCCCCGCAGGTAGCGGACAAAGTGCTGAACGTTCCTTCTATCTTCATCGGTCAGCTCAGCGTCCGCTGAAAGGGCCACCCCTAGCAATTTATCGGGATCTGCGGTGGCGAGTTTACCCTGAGGGGCCATCGCCAGCACCTTGGACACCGACGCACCGCAGAAGACCGCCAGCCGCTCCAGAAACACCGGCGACACGTATTCCGCGGTCCCGTCGTGGATCCGCCGGAGCCAGTGCCCCGGGATGGCGGTCTCCCGCTCGATGACCGCCAGGCTCGAACGGTTGCGGACCATCCACTCGCGCAGCCAAAGGGTCAGGGGGGGCAATTCCGCCTCTGGTGGGGCCGCCGCACCGCCGCGCACATCGCTGCGCCCCAGCAGGTAGTCCGTGCTGACGCCGAAGTACTCCGCGAGACGGACGACCATCGCGGTATCCGGATCGCGGCGGCCGGCCTCCCAGCCGGCAACGGTCTCCTTGCTCATGCCGACGGCCCGGGCGAGTTCTTCTTGCGTCTCCCCTCGCTCGGTACGAAGCAGGCGCACCCGTGTCGGCAGGGGAGTCACGGCGCGGACCTCCTTCCGTCCTCTGCGTCCTTCCCATCGTACGTTTCGCGCACCAGTTTGCGCAAATGTCGCACCTGGTTCCGTTCTTAGCGAACGCTCGTGATGAGTTCTTGCATTGCGCGCGTGCGCCTGGTACACCCTTACCAGGGCGGCGCACGACGAGTATCCACGGCACCCTTTGGGCGCATCGCCGTCCACCTGGCGAGGGCGACCCGGCCCTGGCTGGATCCGGCGGGCTGGTGTATCCCCCGCTGTACAAGGGATGGTGGCTGACCCATGCCCGGGTGGCGGCCGGCGGGTCCCGTCCGCGTCTTCTATCGCAACTGGGTGTTCTCCGGTGTCTGGCGGGCGCGCGATGCCGCGCACACCGTCGCCCGTGGGCACGGGCAGTGGGTGGCCATCGACAGGGCCAACCGCCCGGCGCTCTGGGCGGACGCGGGCGCAACCCGGGCGGACGAGGCCCTGGAGCACGTCCTGCTGTTGGACCGGAATCCTCCGAACCTGGAGCGCGCCCGGGCCGGCTGCCGAGCCGAACTCCGCCGCGGTCGCCGGCGCGACGCCGTGGCTACGGCCTTGCCCACCCGTACGCGGCGCTCTGCATCCCCCGTGGCCCGCTTTGCCCGCACGGGTCTCCCCGTCGAGGGGGTCGCCGCAGAGGCCATCGCCATGATCCTCACCGACCGTGACCCCCGCGCCGAGGAGATCGCCGCCGCCGCCCTCGAAGCGGCGGGCGGTGGGCTGCTGCCGCCCGACGGCCACCGCACCGCCGGCACCCGCCGCCGGTGGACCGACGTGGCCCGCATGCAGGCCCTGGCCGCCGCCCGCGGCCAGTAGCAGGCCCCGCCCGCCCGTCCAGCACGCCCCCGACCGGATACCGCCGGC
>DAHWHT010000380.1 GCA_027335515.1 Clostridia bacterium | reverse complement strand
AGCGGTGTGAGATATAGATTGCCGAGCGCCCACCGATCATCGCGTCAAAGTCGTGATAGAGTCGCTCCTCCGCAAGGGCATCGAGCGCCGCGGTGGGTTCGTCCAAGATGACGACGGATCCGTCCTTATAGAGCGCCCGTGCCAGCGCCAGCCGCTGCGTCTCGCCGCCCGAGAACTCGATGCCGTTCTCGTCCAACACCTTGAGAACGGAGGTGCCGATGCCGTTCGGCAGCGCCGCGACTTTGGGACCCAGGCCGGCCTGCTCAAGGGCGCTCATCACCCGTTCCCGGTCCGTCTGGGCGAGATTCCGCACGGACACGTTCTCGGCGATGGTGAAGGCGAACACGCGCAGGTCCTGGAAGACGACCGAAAAGAGGCGCCAGTATGCCTGCCGGTCATAGGCGCGCACATCCACCCCGCCGAGGCGGATCCTCCCGCTCTCCGGCTCGTAAAGCCTGGTGAGCAGCTTCACAAAGGTCGATTTCCCCGCGCCGTTCAACCCAACCACCGCCAGCCGCTCCCCCGGTTCGATGCTCAGAGACACATCCCGCAGCGCATATTCCTCCCGCCCCGGGTAACGGAACGAGACGTCCTCGAACTCGAATCCAAGGTCGGCGCAGCTCGGAACCACCTGGCGGGGCTGCGCCCCCGGATTCGGCCCGCCGGGCAGGACCCGGTCCGGGTAATCAAGGAAGGCCCGGAAGTCGCTGATCACCATCTGCTGCTGGCGGATGTGCGCGATGTCGTCGAGGATGCCCCCCAACGCCCCCGAGAAGGTGCGGATGGCCACGCTGTACATCGCGAAGTTCGCGATGCTCATCCCGCCGTCCACGACGCGCCAGCACAGCCACGCATACATCAACAGTTCCTGCAGGAGGCTCGTGATCGCATACGCGCTCTTGGCGCGGAGCCAGATGCGCCGAATGCCCACCTCGCCGTCCAGAAGGAGGTGCTGTTCTGCGGTGTAGCGGGGAAGCAGGAACCGCTTCATGCCCAGCAGTCGGATGTCCTTGCCATACGTGAAGTCGCGCATCACTCCCGCCAGGTAGTCGAGCCGCCGGCGCACCTTTGCCAGGCCGTCGTTGGCAAGCTTGTCCAGCCGCCGCGCACGGGTGGAGACGAGGAAGTTCACGCCGAGCAGCACGCCGAAAACCGCCACCAGCAGGGGCTGCAGCGTCGCGATGATGGCGATGGTCCCGGCGAGTACGATCACTCGGGAGAACAGCGAAAGCAGGCGGTGCATGACCCCCTCGACACCGTCCGCGTTGTTGTTGCACGCGCGGTCGCCCCTCTGGGAGAGGTCGAGGACGGCGGGGGTCTCAAGGTTCTGGAAATCCGTGGTCATGAACTTCCGCCCGGATCGGGCGATGAGGCGGAGCCGCACCGTGATGAATCGGTTGAAGAGCGATTGGCCCGTGGCCCGCTCGATGCTCAGCGACACAAGTTGGACGGCGCCGAAGCCGAGCACGACATGGATCACGGCCGCAGGGTTGGCGTGCGCAACGATCTCGCCAATCACAAACTTAGGCAGGAGGACCGGCACGAACGGATTGACGGCCGAAAAGACGGCGTTCACTGCCGCCAGAAACAGCAATGGGCGATCATACTCCCGCACGGCGCCAACGACGAAGGCCACCGTGCTGGCGAGGCTGTAAGCCGGGATCGGCGCCTCCTGGGCCGAGGACTCCATCGGCGTACGCCTCCCGACCGCACAGACCAGGACAGAACCAAAGGGGCTCCACAGCGGCCCGGGACGGAAGCCTTCCGTCTACGGGCCAGGTGGGGGCACGCCTGAGCCAAACCGCGGAGGCCAAGAGAGCAGGTTCTTCCACCAGCGGAGGTCGTTCCCTGCAAGCCCGGAGTTCCTCACTCCATGCTCAAGACATCGGCCCCCGCTCTGCCTGTGGATATGCGGAAGGCGCGTCCGCTCTGGCGGCGCGGCGCGGGGGTTCCTCGAATCGCCACCTCTACTTGCCGCGCGGACAGGTGGCACCTCCCGAACAAAACCAGGGGGGGCAGCCGCCACCGGTCCAGGCGGCATCGCCCCAGCATCGCCTCGATCCGTGCGACCGGCTGGGAGATGGAGCCCTCGTGCCGTGCTCTGCCGATGCTGCAAGCGCTACGCCCAGACCCCCAGGGTGGCTGCATCGACGGCACATGAACCGGAGTAGGTCAAGGTGGGTGGTGCCCACCTTGACCTACTTACGTCCGCAGCAGATGTAGAAGTTGACGCTTGAAAAGAACCCCCCGGCCTCGGCTCGCCGACGCACGGCGTCGATCCACCGCTCGGCCTCGCCGCTGCCGAGGACCCCGGCCTCCACTGCGGCGTGGGCGGTGCGATGCGCCATGCCAAAGAGGTAAGAGTCAGGCGCGGTGTCCACGTGCACCAAGGGCTCGACGCTCACGTCGTGCAGCCCGGTTGACCGAAACAACCGCCGCAGGCCACGCCCCGTCCAGCCGTCCGCGCAACGCTGATCCGAATTAAACGCCACGATCCGCCGTGTGAGTTGCCGGTCCGGGTGATCGATGATCCACGTATCCGCATCCTGATCGGCGCTGACCACCCACCCACCGGGGCGGACCACGCGGCGCATCTGGGCGATCGCCGCGGCAAGGGTGTCAGAGGGCAGATGAATGAGCACCGTCTGTGCGACAGCGGCGTCCACGCTGTCGTCCGGGAGGGTCAGGTCCTCAACGCCGCCGGCGATCACTTCCACCCAGTCGTTCGCACCGCGCGCGCAGACGCGCACTCGAGACTCGTGCGCAAATACCGCCTGCGGCTCCAAGCCGATCACATGCCCCGTTCTCCCAACCGCCCGCGCCAAATCGACGAGCAGCGCGCCGGTGCCGCAGCCCACCTCCAAAACACGGTCGCCGGCACCGATCTGAGCCCTGCGCACCAAGCGTTCCCGGAGCCGGCACTGGTCGGGGGCACCCGCCCGGTGATTGAGCGCACGAATCCAGAGGCGAACGGCTTCCAGGTCCATATCGCCGACGCTTCCAAACGGGTCATGTCCCCCCAACCTGTGCCGGGCGCCGCCCACCGTTGGATCCCTCCGATCCTGCGCGCCAAGGTCCTCCGCTTGTCGGCCAGCGGCGGAGCGCCTTCCTCCCACCGCCCGTTCGGTTCTGCCCCGGTTCGCCGCGTCCCGCTCACACAGCCGGGCAGCCGCGAGGGTCGATCGACCCGCGGCCTCCAGCCGGGAAAGACCCGCGCCACACCCACCGCACATCGAGCCCTGACGCTGAAGCTCCGAAGGGCATCGCCTCATGGGCACGCCGGCCGCGGCTGGGGATCCGCCGCCTCGAGGCGATGCCTCCGCGTGGTCATCGCCGGGGCGTCCGCGCTTGGCGCCCGCTCCACCCATCCCTCACCGCTTCACCGCCGTCAGCAGAAAGTAGTGGCTGGTCAGCCTAACTTCACCCTCCCCCCGCAGCCGCTCGTGGATTGCCCGCAGACGCTCGCGGTGAGTGGTGACCGAAAACCCGGGCACCATCCAGGGGATCGCACGGAGGTAGGAGACGACGGCGCCCACGTCGCGGACGCGCGTCACGGGGAAGCACTCGCTGCTCTCGGTGACGCGGAATCCCGCTTCCTCGACCTCGCGCCGAAATGGTCCAAGCGACGAGGCGGGCGGCAAACCGCGGGCAGCACCCGTAACCGCTGCAACCAGTTCCCAGTTATGGCGGCTGCCCACTTGCTGGGTGATGAACCGCCCGCCCAGGCGCAGCACGCGGTGGACCTCTGCGGCGCGAACGCCGGTGTGGCGGTCGATCACGAGGTCGAAGGTTCCGTCCGAGAAGGGCAACGCATCCTCGGACGCCGTCGCGACGACCCGCACTCCGAGGGGTTCGAGCCGTGCCCGGGCCACCGCCACGTTGGGAGGATAGCCTTCCGTCGCATAGGTATGCGGGGGCAGGGGGGACAGCGCGCCAAGCCGCTCGCCACCGCCGGTACCGATGTCCAGCAGACTGCGGACACCGGGGAACGCCGCACGCACCAAGGCGGCGTAGTCCCAGGGGCGCGCCTCCTCGATCATCCGCCCGCGCAGCCAGGAGAAGTCCCATCCCGAAAAGGCCGCGTCCTCGGCGTCCCGCAGCAGCTGATCAAAGGTTTCGTCCGCCATTCTGGGGCACCCCCCCCCGCAGCGGCGGCGGCGCCGCCGACCTCGGTTCATCTCGGTCCAACGCATCGCCCTGCTGCGTGTTCCCGTGCGTCCGCCCACCCACCTTCCTCTGATTGGTGATTGGCGGGTCGAGGTTCCGCCCGGAGCGCAAAGAAGTGCCCCAGTCTCGCGGATCTTGACGTCACCAAGACCCGTAGCCGTCCGCACGTGACCACCGACCACCCGTTCTCGCGCACCCGTCACGCGGGCAGCCTCGCCACGCCGCGCGCCGTGGCGAGCCAGACGTGCGCATGTCCCGCGACACCCGTCACCATCCCGTGGAGGAGGGGTCCCTGACGCAGGACCTTGCCTTCCGGACTGACCTCCAACAACCGGGGGCCCGGTCGCTTCCCCACCGCTGTCCAGGCCCAAAAGGCCCCGTCCCCAGCCGGATACCAATGGATGGGGCCGTAACCGCTAAAGAGCGCGGATCTTGTCCAGACGTACCGATGCAACACCGTCGCCGTGCCGCCGGAGAACTCCAACTCCGTCGTCCCCGCTTTGGTGGCGCAGACTTCGGACACCATAGTGCCGACGTAGGCGACGCCAATTCGTCTCGGGTTTGAGCACCATGGGAAATCGGGCCTTTGCAGCCGCGCCGCACCCACCGTCGCCTCATACACCTGGCAGCCAGACCACCGCACCCACATGCGCCCAGCCACCACGTGCACGGCGCGCGGGGCGCCCACCCCGCCCTGAAGACAGCCGAAGTTGGCGGCACCCGCGCCACGCGCCACGGGCAAAGCGGTTCGAACGGAACCGCTGCCGTCCGAAACCCAGAGCAGCGACCCCCAATAGCCGGCGTCCGCTATCCCCGGCAAGCGATGCACTCCGAAATAGACGGTGGCCCCCAACACTCCCAGGAATTGCGCCGGCCCGTATGCGCCGGAGTAGTAATGGACATCCTGACCGCCCCCTTGGAAGTCAAACCACCCGGATGGAAGGTCCAGTGCCGCCACGCCGATGCCGTTCACGGCAAACCACAGGTTGTCACCCTGAACTGCCCCCAGTTGCACACCGCCTGGGATGTCCCTACTGCCGTACCCACCGTAGACGGTGCTGGTGGCCAATTGCGCGGGGAGCGGTGGCACCACCCAGCGCCATTGCCCGGCGGTGTGAAGACCGATGCGACCAAGAATGCAGGAGGCCCCGGTGCACCTGCCGGAGACAGCCGGCGATGCCGTACCAACGCCGTACCCGCCCCCGGAGAGCGCAACCACCGATTGGACCACCTGGCCCTTCGGCAGCGCGACGCGCGTCCACCCCCCCGCGCGGTACACCATAAGGGGAGCGGCGGAGGTCGTCGTCGCGACGGAGGCGTTCGGCCCGCGCCGCAAGCCGACGACCAGGCCGCCTCCGCCCACCACCCGCTCGACGGCCGGGATGTCCCCTGGGGGCAGGGCCGCCACATGCCAGCGCGCACCCGCAACCACCCCGACGCCGCAATGCCACAACCCATCCGACGTAACGGCGGCCTTGTTGACCAGCGGCACCGCCAGGACTCCGTTGGTCAAGCGCACGCTGGACTCCCACGCGCAGGCGTGTTCGGTCGACGTCGTCCACGGGGCCGGCGGGGATTCCCACGCCAGCGTGAGTCCCTTCCCAGACGGCGGGGACCCCGATCGGACCCCGCGGACCGCACCGCGGGAAACACGGGATGCACCGGAGCGTCCCGGCGGGGAGGACGCCTTCGCCGCCGCCGCAACGGCCGACGACGACGACGACGACGCACGGTGCTGCGCCGAACGCCCCACGGGACCGCACCCCGCGGCAGCGACCACCAAGACAAGAGCGGCCGCGCAAGCCCACAACACCCGCCAGACCATCCTGCGCTCCCCCGCCACTTAGGACGTACGACACCCGCAGCGGTTCCATCCACGCCACTCAGCCACTCGACGGCAACGCCGACCTCGGAACGGTTTGCAACGGTGGCATGCCGTCCGCCGCCACAAGGCTGCGACCGGCGAAGCACGCCACGTTCGTGGCCCGGCGCGCCGGGCGGGTCGGCGGATGCCTTCTGGTCGAGCACGGACATCGCGAGAACCGTGGGACCCGTCCACTACCGTCGGCGGAACCCGACGGCTTGTCCGGTTGGATCGCTGGACGTTGGGCGGATTGGCGCGGACCACCGGGTTCGGATGTACCCACCCCGGCAAGCTGCTTCCGGGCAGAGGGTCCGATCGCCGCCGCAGCCACCGCAGGCAATTGCGTGCTCTGCCGTGGGTCGACGCCCACGACCACGCGGCCCCTCGTATAAAGGGTGCGGCGGCTCAGAACCTGGTCGCGACCGCGGTGGAAGCGGTGGACCTTCCCGGCGAGCAGCGGATCGGTGGTCGAAGCGACGGCCCAGCCCCGCGTCCCGTTCCAGAAACCCTACGACCCCGCCCGGGTGGTGAGCCCGCTCCGGTAACGGAGGACCCAGTCCCGCCCGCCATCGGTGGTCTTTAGCAGCGCGGTTCCGGACCAGGGACCGGTGGCGACCGCCCAAGCCCTCCGCGTGCTGAGCGCGGCGAGCGCGTGGAGTGTATCTCCCCGCGGGGCCCGGACGACCGCCCCAACCCCCGTTGCGCTGGCGACCGCGACGCTGTGGCCGCAGACGGCCTGTCCCCAGGCGCAGGGCTCCCTGCTCAGCCCGACCAACGCCCAGGCGCTGCCACCGTCCGGCGCCGCCGACAGCGCGTAGATGACGCCTGGCACGACACCCAGCCGGCGCCAGTTTGCTCCACGGTCACCGGTGGCAAAGAGCGTGCTGCTGCTGGCACCGGTCCGGCCCGCGGCCCAGCCATGCCCGTCGCCAGCGAAGGCGGCAGCCGTGTTCGTCCCACCCTGCTCGAGGGTCACCCGCGACGTCCAGCGCCTCCCACCGTCCGTGGTGATCCACACGCTCCCGCTCGGCGTATCGCTCACCAGCCACCCCCTACCGGCACCGAGGTAGCCTCCATCCTCGAAAGTCAGCCACCCAAGGGAGGGCTTTGGCCCACCGGAAGACGTCGATCCCAGAGTCAGATTGTGGGCCACGGGGGTCCAGGTGGCGCCCCCGTCGCGGGTCTGGAAGATGGCGATGGAACAGCCCTGAGTCGCGCACGGGAGCCACCCCAGGGCGACCCAACCGTGGGTACTGTCGGTGAAGGATGCAAACACCAGCCGACCCCGGACGCGGACCGGCGCCGGCAGCGCCAACGCGTGCCACGTCAGCCCGCTGCCAGCGGTGGCGTAAAGCCCTGCGGCGCCCCATGCCCAACCGAAACCGCCGGACAGGAAACGGATCCCGGTGAGGACGTGCGGCACCGAGGCCACCTGGCGCCAGCGGCGCCCGCCGTCCAATGTCGCCACCACCACGCCGGTGCATCGGCCGAGCGCGCCCGCGCATCTGTAACCCACGGCGGCACCCGCCGACGACGACGAGAAAGACACAGCCGTCAGTGTGGGGGAACGGTTTCCGTCGGGCAGCCGCCGCAGGGGGCCGGCAACGGCATGCGTCCCACTCGGGGGCGGAGTGCTCGGCATCGGTGGGGACGCGGAGGATGGCGAGCCTGATGAGGGCGTCGGCGTGGCGTCAACCGCCGTGGGCGAGGAAGGCCCCATCGATCCGGCGCCCCCTGCCGTGGCGGAAGGTGGGATACGGGGGGTGCCGGAACGGGCTGCTCCGCAGGCGGCAAGCAGCAGGGCGGCCACGGATGCGGCGACGATCGCGGACGTGCGGCGCATGGTCGCTGATCCCCTTTGATGAAGGGACGCCGGGCGCGACCGTGCGGTTCCCTCCGCAACCCGCCGGCCCAGGGGCTGTCTCCACATCAGGCCGGAGGCACGGAGCCCAACCGGTCCGGGCCGACGGTCGGGCAGCGGCAGACCGGAAACGATGTGGGGGCGATCACCAAGCCTCGCAACCGCAACCGAGCGTCTGTCACGGCAGGGCAGGTCTGCCGCGGGATTGGAGCCGACGCCTGCGGCACGGACCGAACGCGGTATCCGAGCGGTCAGACGCGTCCTCCCACAGGCGGTCCGCTCAACGCCTGCCTTGCGGGTCTACCCACAACTTGAACGCCAACCGGTGGCAAACACCTCCCATGCGTCCGCCACATCCATGCCGGACCGACCACCTCGCCGGCCCCCGCCGCCCGCCCTCAACATGTCATGCCCTCAGGGCTCAACTTGATGGTCGGGTTCGATCATGAAACCGTTCGCGGACCTGCGCCCTCGATTCCTAGCAGGCATCAGATCAGGGCATTTTGGGCTGGCGAAGGTACGCAGGTGCTCAGCGAAGGCGCCGTGAACACCCAGTCCCTGCACCGTCGTGGTCGATTCGCTTTCCTGGCCCAGGCGGTTGGCGGCATCACCGCCGGGCATGGCCACATCAGACTCCTGGTGGCTCTGGCAAGCGAGAGGCGCGCGTTCTGCCTCGGGGTGCGGGGCAACTTCAACTTGTACCGGCCGGAGAAGCACTGCCCCCTGTTCCGGAGGCTGCCCCCTACCGTGGCCGAGGGCGGCCCCGGAAACCACCCCACGTAGAACGGCCTCTGCATATGGCAGATGAGATCCGGCGGAGTCTGCACGAGTCCGCGCGGCAACGCCTGCCCTGGCGCCACGGTACCGACGGGAAAAGGAAGGGGGCATCGGGTTTCGAGGGTAGGGCCCGGCGTTGCCGCCGGCGCCCCCCCGTCGCACCGTGCAAGCGGTTCTCCCGCACACGGCGCACCGATGCCCTGTCGCGATTACGCTGTCGCGGTCACCCGATAGCGCCGTTCCGTCCCGCGCAACTGGTACCTTCCGAGGGCCTTCAGGAAGCGGTAGGGCGTCATCCACGTGCCGTCGGGTCGCAGCCACTTCCACCCGGTGCCCCGGCGCCCATGTTTGCGGGCGAGATATAGGGCAAACCGTCGGCAGACGTACCTGTCCACTCGGCCGAACACGTCGCGACTCTCTCCCCAGCGAAAGTAGGCGCCCCACCCACGCAGGAGGGAGTTGAGTTCCCCCACCACGTCGGGCAGGTTTGACGGCAGGAGTGGGCTGAGCAGCAGGGCCTTGATCTTCGCCGTCATGCGCCGCTCAGCTTTGGTTCCAGGCCATCGTTCCAGGCGGTGCCGGCCCTGCCGCGTCGGTCTGGCCCGATGCGCGTAGCCCAGGAAGTCGAACCCCTGGCCCTTCTGGCCCAGGTCCACCACCCGCGTCTTGTCT
>DAHWHT010000371.1 GCA_027335515.1 Clostridia bacterium | reverse complement strand
AACGAAGCCCTCCCGGCCCACGCAACCCGGAAGCCTTCGTGCCCCTGCGCAGCCTACCCTGCCAGGCCCCCGCCCTTTCACGACGCCCACGGGGCCTGGCACCCCGAAGGGTGAGGGAGCCATGGACGGGGTGAACCGCTGGCGCGCGCAGGCGACCGGGCGGGATCGACCGCCCGCACGGCATGGGAGGCGCGCGCATCCCACGCGCCGGCCGACGGCGTCGGCCCGGTGCCCGGTTGCGCGCGCCCCCGACTTGGCGCCGGCACTGCGACTGCGGTCCCGCGCCTACGGCACGTTGGACGCGACAAGCACGACGGGGGTGTTCGGGGTGAAGCCCTTGAGCTTCCCGGCCGTCCCACGCACCGCATCGCTCGGCGTCAGTTTACCCGACGCGGTGTGGGCGGTCGCGAACACCCCGACCCAGCAGCCCGCCATCTCCACGACCACCGTCGGACCGGCGGTCTTCCATGACGTTCCATCCAGGGACGTCGCGGCGGTCCAGCGGTCCACCGCCCGTTCCAAGCGCAGCCAGACCGGGTGCGTGAGGGCGTTCTTACCCAACGCCGGGTTCGGGGTGCTGTAGGTGGCGGGGGCCAACAGCCCGCCCACGCTCGCCTTTCCGGGTCCGAAGCCCTGGACGTGCGTGTTGGCCACGGGGCGATACTGCAGGTGGATGCCGTTGCCGGCCGTCACCTCCAGGGCCACAGCCGGGGCGTTGCCGCTCAGGTCGCCGCGCGCCATCAGACCGACGCGCGCATTCTTGGCGAGCCGCACGCCGTGCTCGTTGGCCAGACCAGCCACCCGGCAGACGAAGGTGGCCGTCGCGGCGGTCGAGGCCGCGGCCATGAACGTGCAGGCGTCCCCGCTGTTGTGCAGGGCGTCGGCACCGGAACCGGTCAGGGTCAGCACACCGGACTTGAACTGCACCAGCTTGGCCGCCGGCGCCGGCGCCGCCCCGTAGCCGGTGCGCGGCGGGGCGGTCAGGTGCGCCGTCGTCGGATCGGCCGCGGCCTTGCCGAGCGCGAGGCGCACCGCCTGCTGCCGCAGGGCCAGTGCGGGAAGAAGCTTGCTGCCGGCCGTCTGGATGGCGTTGATCTGTTGTTGCGCCTGCTGCAGCCCGAGCTTGGGACTGATCTTGCCGTGAATGATCTGGGAGCGATAATTGTTCAGGATCGAGTCACACTGGGACGGCTGATACGGAAAGCGGTAGTTGGGAACCCCATACGTCATGGCCTCGGCGTAATACTCCAGATGTTTGCTGCGCAACACCGGGTCGACGGCGCGCACCACCGAGAGCCAGTCGGCCCACAGAGACCGGAGGTTGGGTCCGGCAAAGGTCGTGCGAAACAGCAGCTGCCACAGCCCCGGATCGGTGGTCAGGAAGCGGAACAGCGACCAGACGAGATCCGGGGGGTTCTTGCTGTTGGCGTTGATGCCGTACCAGTCGCCGTTCACATAGGTCGCGCGCCGGCCGCCCGGGAAGGTGGGCATCGGCAGCCAATCCCACTTCACCCCGGCCTGATGCATGTGGAAGGCGTCCGTCTGCACACTCCAGCCGCCGCTCATGCCAAAGATCGCGCGCCCGTGGCGCACGGCACCGCCATTGCCGCCCGGGTCCACCGCCTGGGATGCCACCAGGCTGCGCATCCAGGTCATGGCGCGCACCCCGGCCGAGCTGTCGACGGTGCAGACCTGCCCGTTCGGGCTGGCGACGCGTGCCCCAAAGGTCGCCAACTGCCAGGCGGGGTCGCCGGTATCGAGCCCGGCACCATACAGGCGCTTGCCCTTGACGATCCGGCTGGCGCTCTGCCACAGCGCCGCCGCCTCGGTGTGGGTCCAATTCGGGTTGGGCTGGGTCAGGCCGAACTGGTTCAACAGCGAGTAGTTGACCAGCAGCACCATGGGGCCGCTGTACGCCGGCAGCCCCACCAGGCCGCCGTCGGACGGCCGCGTCAACTCCTGCAGCTGGCCTGGATCGAACCCGGTCAGACTGAGATTGTCCTTACGCACAAAGCTGTCCAGGGGCCGCAGAATGCCGCCCGCCAACACGTCCGCCAGCTGCCAGCCCCCAGCCGAGAGGATGTCCATCCCAGCCCCCGCAACCGCCGAGGCGATCATGGCGATGGCGCTGCCATGGTTACCGTTGGCGCTGGCGCTCGGCACGGTGTGGACGGCCACGCCCCGGTGCTTGGCGGACCAATGCTTGGCGATGTAGTCCTGCACCAGGGTGCGCTGCACGCCGCTGTAATTGGTCGCGCCCTGGTAGCTGATCGCCGCGGTCAGGTTGGTCGTCACCGCCACCGCCGTCGGGTGGGGGGCGTTCCCCGCGGCACGGCCGCACCCCGCCAGCCACGGTCCCGCCATCGCAGCCGCCCCAACCCCTGCCCCTGCACGCGCCAACTCCCGCCGAGTCCGCCCCTGACGGCGCGGGTCCGTACGCTGCGGCATGACTGGTCCTCCTATACGTCGTTTTGTGGCGTCATAAGGCAGACATATGGGGACCATTTGGCGCGCGTGTCGGCGTTCCTTCCGACCGACGCATGGATTCGGCGGAGATTTGTGCACGCCGACGTCGGGCCGCCGCACACCGTCCAACGCCGGTGGCTGAGGCGGAATCGGGACGGATCCCGGCGGCGGCGGGCATACCGCCGGGGGCTCCGTCCCGCATCGGCGCTCCGGAGGCGGGGGGCGGCGTCAGGCCATGTGAATGGCCACATCGTCCGCAACGCCGCCCAAGAGGGTGTAGGTGCCCGGAACCGTCTGCAGGAGTGACCCCGGAACCCGCGGATCCACGGGGCCGTGCGCCACGAGGCGGGCGATAAAGCGCTGCCAACTGACGCCGCCGCCCAGATCGCCGTCCAGCCAAAAGCTGCGCTGCTTGGCGCCGAGAATGTCGCGCGGGCCGATCGTGTTGGCCTTGGGCGGCACCCAGGACCAGTCCCCGCCGAACGAGTGCAGGGCGTTTTGCATCACGGTCATCGGGTGCAGTTCAACGAGTCGGGCCCCGGCCGCACGGTAGGCCTGCAGGTCACCCGCGAAGTCGTCTGCCAGATGCGGCTCCCAGAAGGCGATATGTCCGCTCCAGCCGATGCCCCCATAGCAGACATCCGCCCCGCCCAACGCCTCGATCCGATCCGAGTACGAGGCGATCGCCGCTCGGGTCGGGAAGTGTATCTGGGACTCCGGGGGACGCAGCGCGCGGTCGATCAGCCCAAAGAAGTTCTCCCACATGGCGCGCTGAAAGGAACCGGGCCAATCCAACGGGGCCGTGTGGCCGTCCTCGTCCGCATACTCGTCCATGTTGAACGTGTGCACATGGCGGCAATCCAGGCGCAGGTCGTTGATCTGCCGCGCCGCCAACCGATACTGCGGCACCGGCCCGACGGGCAGGATCAGCACCAGCCGCTGGCCCGCCTCGGCCGAGCGCGCGATGCGGCCCACCAAATCGGCCGCAAACGCCGCATAGAGGCTCGCCGCGTCCTCCATGATGCCGATGCGAAACTCCGGGTTTTCGTGCTCGCACAACCGCGCACGCGGGATGGCCCGCACCCGCGCGCAGGCCGCCGCGTCGCGAAATGGGAGGAATCGCGCCAAGTCATAGGTGAATCCCACACGCACCACCCCATCCGGCATGCCGCACCCCCGCGGCCCGCCATCGTTGCGCATCCTCAGGGTAGCAAGCGACGCGTCGTGCCCCGCAGCCAGCGCAGGCACTGGCGGAAGCCCTCGGCGTGGCGCACCCCGGACTGCAGCCCGCGAAAACGCGCCGTGACCGCGATCGCGTCGAGCATGTCGATGCCATCGTGGTCGGCGAGCCAGCGCAGTTGGCTGCGATGGGCGCCGAGCATCGCCAGCTTCGTCTCGAAATGGTCCTGGATGTCCACGTACTCGGTCGGCTCAAAGCCCACCCCCATCAGCGTGTCCATGAAATAGATGGGGGCGACGAGGTCGTGGGGCGCCCGCCGCGTCACGTACAGGGGCACCGTGGCCAGGAAGGTCGCATCCTGCACCAGGCGACTGACCGCGGTATGGTCGGACATATAGTCGTCGGGATGGTGCGTGATCACCATGTCCGGACGCGTCTCGCGCACCAGGTCCACCACCTGTCGACGCTGGGCCGGGTCCTCGGCGTACACCTCACCGTCGGAGAATCCGAGCGCCTGCACCCGGGCACCGGCCAAAGCGGCCGCCTCCGTGGCCTCGGCCAGGCGCACGGCGGCGATCTCCTCGGCGCCATGGGCAAAGCTGCCGCGATCACCACGCGCCGCGTGGCACATCACCACCTCGTGGCCCTGCGCGGCCAGCCGAGCCAGCGTCCCGCCGCACAGGATCTCCAGGTCGTCCGGATGCGCCCCGACCGCCAGCACCCGCACTGCGCCCCACCGTTCCTCTCCGCCCCGCATTGCGCACCGCAGCCGACAAAACGGACCACACCCGCCACCGCGCCCGCCCCGCCGCTTCCCAGCCTTGCGCTCCAGGAGGCCGTGGGATGCGGCGGAGCGCCTCCCGCGGAACGGACCGGCGAGCCAGACGGCGCCATCGGGCTTGGCCTGGGCTTTCGCGACCGGACGTATCCGTCCTGCCGCAGGGAAAAGCCCGCCCGACGCCGTATTGTCCACACCGTCCGGACCCGTTGCGCACCCGTCCCACGGGAGGGAACAACGATCGCCGGACCTCCGCGCCTGGACGCCATGACGCGCCTGCACCTGCGTTCGCCAGAGTTCCTCGCCGATCCCTACGCGTTCCTGGCGCGGCTGCGCGACCGCAGCCCCATCTACTGGATGCCGCGGGCGCAGGCGTGGTGGGTGCTCGACTACGCCAGCTGCGCCCAACTCATGCAGGACGCCCGTCTGGGCAAGGCCGACCTCCTGCCGGGGGACGCGCCGGACGGCCGGCGCGGATCGCTTCTGATGACCGACCCACCCGCACACACCCGCCTGCGGGCGCTGGTCAGCCGCGCCTTCGTCCCCTCCGTCTTGGAGCATCTGCGGCCGCGCATCGCCGCGTTGGCGGCAACCCTGCTGGGTCCTGTGGGCAAAGGGAGCGGCCTCGAACTCGTCGCCGACTACGCCAGCCCGTTGCCGGCGATGGTCATTGCAGAACTCCTGGGGGTACCGGCCGCAGACCACGAAGCCTTTCGCCAGTGGGCGGACGCCGTCATCCGCGGCCTCGACCCGACGCAGCCCCCGGCGGCGGCCAACGAGCGCCGTGCCGCAGAGGCAGCCATCCGGGCCTACTTCACGCGCCTGATACCCCGGCTGCGCGCCCAGCCCGGCCCGGACCTGTTGAGTGGGCTGATCGCGGCGGAGGCAGCGGACAACCGCCTCAACCGCGAGGAACTGCTCTCCATGTGCCTGGTCCTGCTCGTCGCCGGCTTTGAAACCACCGTCAACCTGCTCGCCACGGGAGCGCTCACGCTGCTGCGCCACCCGCTGGAACGCGCGCGATTGCGGCATGAGCCGGAGCGCTGGCCGGCGGCGGTCGAGGAACTCCTGCGCCTGGAACCGCCGGTGCAGTTTGTGCAGCGGGCCGTGCGCGAACCGGTTGCGCTGCACGGTCAGACCCTGGAGCCCGGGTCCAGGGTCATCCTCGTCGTTGGATCCGCCAACCGCGACCCGGCGGTATTCCCCCAACCCGACCGCTTCGACCTGGAGCGCGACCCGAACCCGCACCTCAGCTTCGCGCGCGGCATCCACTACTGCCTCGGAGCCCCCCTGGCGCGCCTTGAAGCGCAGATCGCCCTACCCGCCCTCTTCGCCCGCCTGACCGACCTGCGCCTGGACCCGGACCGTCCCCCCCAATGGAACGGCAACCTGGCGGTGCGCGGCCTGCGCGCCCTGCCGCTGCTGGCCTGAGGCGCCGCTCAGGCCCCGGCCGCGGCCGCGGCGGCGCGCAGGTCCTCCAGACACAGGCGGGTCGCGTCCAGCGCGGGCCGTCCCTCCAGTCGCCAGTGGGTCTCCAGGCAGACAACGCCCGCGTAGCCATCGGCGCGCAGCGACCGCAGCTGACCGACGCAGTCGACCGCCCCGAGCGACGGCCGCTCCCATACCGTGCCGCCATCGACGGCGCGCACCCCCTTGAGGTGCACGTGGCGCAGATAGGGTCGCACGGCCGTGTAGCCGGAAGGAAACGGCTCCTGCTCCCCCGCCGCGTAAGCGTTGGCGGGATCCCAGACCGCCCGCAGCAACGGGTGCGCCACCGCGTCCAGCAGGGCGCGGGTGTTGCGGCCGCTGTTGGCATGGCAGGCCCGCACGTTCTCCAACCCCAGGGCCACCCCGAAGCGTTCGGCCCGCTCACAGGCCAGGCGCAACCCGGCGGCGGCCGCCGCGAGGTCGCCGGACGCCACCTCGCCCCCATCCGGCCGGCGCGGCGGGGTGTCCGCCGGCCACGCAAAGCCATGCACCCGCGCCAGCGGTGCCCCCAGGTCGCGCGCGATGGCCAGGGAGCGTTCCAACAGGGCAAGGTCCGCCGCGAAATCCGCAGCGGCCAGGAGCTGCCCCGGCGTGCGGCCGCCGATCACCAGTCCCTTGAACGGCAGCCCCCCCACCAGGACCACCCGCAGGGCGTAGCGCTCACACAGGCTGGCCAGCCGCGACACCCCCGGTGCGTCCAGGTCCGTGACCGGCCGCCCCCAGACGCGGTTGAGGTCAACCGCCACCAGGCCCCAGTCGTGCGCCGCCGCAAAGGCCTCCTCCGGGTCGGGATGGATCTCGTCGCTGACGACCCCAAGGCGGCTCAGGACTCCCGTATCCACTGCGGCGACCTCCTCGTCGGCGGCAGGCCGGCGGCGGCGTACACGGCCTCCACCAGGGACTGGGCCGCATGGGCCGCCTCGATGTCTGCGGCGTCGCCAGGGTCGCCGCGCAATCGCGCGGCAAACGCGGCCAGCTCTGCCTCCAGGTCGGACCCGTCCGCCGCCACGCGCAACTGCCCTCCGCCTTCGTCGCGCAGGCCCAGGCCGGCGGACTGCGCCGCAGCCTG
>DAHWHT010000369.1 GCA_027335515.1 Clostridia bacterium | reverse complement strand
GAGGCCCTCGTGGAGCAGGCGCGGATCGCCACGGACGAGGCCGCGCGGCTGCTGCACGCCTACGCCGAGGGTCTGACCTTCGACCCGGAGGTCGTGGCTGAGTTGGAGCAGCGGTGGACGGCCATCCAGCGTTGCAAGCGGCGCTACGGGGCCGACCTGGCGGCGGTGCTGGCCTACCGGGAGGAGGCCGCCACCGAGGTGCAGGCCCTGGAGGCGCAGGAAGTGCGCGCCGCGGGTCTGGAGGCGGAGGTGGAGGCGCGCGCTGCCGACCTGGGCGCGGCGGCGGCGGCGCTTGGGGCGTTGCGCCGCGAGGCCGCCGCGCAACTGGAGGCGGCGCTGGCGGATCCGCTGCAGGACCTGGGCATGCCGGGGGCCAGCCTGAAGGTCGGGCTGGAGGTTGCGCGGGACCCGGACGGGGTGCCGGTGGGGCGGGAGCGGCTGCGCTGCGGTCCGTCCGGCTGCGAGCGCGCGGTGTGGCTCTGGGCGGCCAATCCTGGGGAAGGGGGACAGGAGCTGGGCCGGGTCGCTTCGGGGGGCGAACTCTCCCGGCTGTATTTGGCGCTGCACGCCCTGCGGGCCGAGTCGGGGGATGTGCCCACGCTGGTGTTCGACGAGGTCGATGCCGGGGTGGGAGGCCGGGCGGCGGCGGCGGTCGCGGCCCGCCTCGGATCGCTGGGGACGCAGCGGCAGGTGCTCTGCGTGACGCACCTGGCGACGGTTGCGGCCGTGGCCGAGCGGCAGTTTGCGGTGGGCAAGCGCACCGTCGGCGAGCGCACGGCGGCCGAGATCGTCCAGCTGCAGGGGGCACAGCGGGTCCACGAAGTGGCGCGGATGCTGGACGGAAGCGCCTCGGCCGGCGCCGTCGCCCACGCCCGCGAGCTGTTGGCGCGGCGCGCCCGACCCGCCGGTTGAGGCGTGCAAAGGGGGATGCGGTGGCGTGATCTTCCTCGCCGCGGTGCTTGCGGGGCTGGCCGCCGGGTGGATCGGCGGGGGGCGGCTGACTGAGCTGGCCGAGGTGCGGGTGCGCGCCTGGCCGGCGGTCCTTGCCGGTGTCTTGTGCAACGTGCTCCTGCCGCTTGGGTGGCCGGGTCTGCGTGACCACCTCTGGGCGGAACTGGCGCGGGCCTGCCTGCTCTATGGATCGGTCGGCTATCTGTTGTGGGCCAACCGCCGCCTTTCCGGCGCGGCCCCGGCGGCGGTGGGTACGGCGTGCAACGCGCTGGCGACCCTGCGCTACGGCGGGCGGATGCCGGTCTGGGTGGCGGCTGCGTGGCGCCAGCCGGCCGCCCGGGCGCGACTGGTCGCGGGGGGGTACGTGGACCACGCCGCCATGTGGCATCCGCATGCCCTGGGCTGGCTGGGCGATGTCTTCACGGTGCCGCCGCCGCTGCGTCCCGACGTGTTCAGCGTGGGTGATGTCGGCATCGCCCTCGGGCTGGCGCTGTTTTTGGCGTCCTCCATGCGGTCGCGGCGCGCCTCCGCCGCTTCCGGCTCATAGCCGGGGGCCGTGGTGGGGATGGTGGTGGTGGGACGGCGGGTGCGCCTCCCGGGGTGGAGGCGGGGCAAGCTGCGGGGACGGATGGCACGCTGGTTCGGGGCGGTGCTTGCCGCTGCCGTGGTCCTCGCCGGCAGGGCCCCGGAGGCCCGCGCGGCCCTGCGCCTGCCGGGTGCGGTGCAGGTGGCGGTCGGGCAGCGGCAACGGCTGGATCTGGGCCTGCCGGGGATGGTGGCGGTGCGCGTCATCGGCCCGGGGGCCCAATGGCTGCGGGTGGACGGAGCGCCGGCCACGCGGTGGCGCCAGGTTCCGGCCGCAGGGTTGTGGTTGGAGCCGCAGCGCGCGGGGGTCACCACCCTGCAACTGCGGCTTTTTGGGTTGGTGCCGTGGCGGCCGGTGCGGTTGCGCGCGGTGCGGGTTCCCCTGGTGTGGACCGGCGGGCAGTCGATCGGCGTGGTGTTGCACGGCGACGGCCCGCTCGTGGTGCGGACGGTTCCGGTTTCGCAGGCCGGTGGGGCCAGCGCCGCGCCGGCCTCCAGAGCGGACCTGGAGGCGGGGGATATCGTCCTGACGGCGGGCGGCCGCGCGGTCCACAGCCCGCAGGCGGTGGCGCGCGCCGTCCAGGCGGCCGGGCTTGCGGGGCGGTCGCTCGGGCTGGTCGTCCTGCGCCGCGGGCGGACACAGCGGGTGCGGGTGAGGCCGGTGCGGTCGGCGGGCGGTCGCTATCGGATCGGTGCCTGGCTGGTGCGGGACGGAGCGGCCGGTGTCGGTACCCTGACCTTCTACCAGTCGCCGACGGGTCTGTACGGGGCCCTGGGGCATCCGGTCGTCAATACGGCCGGGCGGACGCCCCAGCTGGCGGCGCCGGGAACGCTGTGGCCGACGGTGGTTTCGGGTTTGGTGCCAGGGCGGCCGGGGCGGCCGGGCGAGAAGGTGGGGCAGCTGGCACCCGGGGGGCGGCCGATGGGCAGCGTGCGGTCCAACACCCCGGTGGGGGTGTTCGGGCGGCTCACCACACCGCCGGTCGCCGGGCTGGTGGCGGGCACGTGGCCGCTGGCGCTGGTCGACCAGATTCACCGGGGCGGCGCCCAGTTGCTGACGGTGATCGACGGGCAGCGCGTCCGTGCCTATCAGGTCGACATCACCGCGGTCCTGCCGCAGCGGCGGATGACCAGCCGCGGCTTTGTGGTCCGGGTGGTGGATCCGCGACTGCTTGCCGAAAGCGGTGGTATCGTTCAGGGCATGAGCGGCAGTCCCATCCTGCAGGATGGGCGCCTGGTCGGGGCGGTCACCCACGTGTTTGTGGATGATCCGGCGCGTGGCTACGGCGTTTGCGCCTGTTGGATGGCGTCGATGGCGGGCCTGCTATCGCCGACGGCGCTTGGCGCGTCCTGACGAAACGAGGCTGACGGTCCTGGTATGCGTTACCGGTCGCGCGGCAGGAGCCCCCCGGAGGGGACCGAATCCAAGGCGTGCGGCCGGCACCGCACCCCGCGGCCGAGGCGGTGCACCGACCGGTCGATCGTCGGAAGAGGTGGACAGTTTGGCCGTCAGCGCCGAAGCAGTGGTCCCATACCGGATTCTGGTGGCGGACGACAATCGCGAGTTCTGCGACCTCCTCGCTCAGTTCATTCAGAGCCAGAGCGACTTCAAGCTGGTGGGCGTGGCACAAAACGGGCGTCAGGTTCTGGAGCTTGTGGAAAGCGAGAGCCCGGACGTGCTGATTCTGGATATTATCATGCCACACCTGGACGGCATCGGTGTGTTGGAGCAGTTGAACGCACTCGGATTGCCGCATCGGCCGCGCGTGATCATGCTGACGGCCTTCGGCCAGGAGAACATCGCCCAGCGCGTGGTTTCTCTGGGTGCCGACTATTACATCCTCAAACCGTTCGACCTGGCGGTGCTGGCCAAGCGCATCCGCCAGATCGCCAGCGGCCAGACGGTGAAGCGACCACAGGGGGAGGCGCGCAGCCTCGAATTCGAGGTGACCGAGGTCCTGCACGAGATCGGTATTCCCGCCCACATCAAAGGCTATCTCTATCTGCGTGAGGCCATCTGCCTTGTGGTCCAGCGGGTGGAACTCCTGGGCGGCGTCACAAAGGAGCTCTATCCCACCATCGCCAAGCGCTTTCAAACGACCCCCAGCCGGGTGGAGCGGGCGATCCGCCACGCCATTGAGGTCGCGTGGAGCCGGGGCAACGTCGATCTCATCCACAGCCTCTTCGGGCACACCGTGAACTCGGATCGGGGCAAGCCGACCAATTCCGAGTTCGTCGCGATGGTCGCGGACAAGCTGCGGATGGAATTGCGTTCCTGAACGGCCGCCTGCAGGAGAGCGATGGTCCGGGGTGGTAATTCCGCTGCGACGGGGTGGTGGCGCGTTGACACACCCCGTCGCAGGGATCCTCACGAGGGGTGGGGGCGCAGTGGACGAAGGCCAGGGAACGGCCGGGACGCGCGCCAAGGTTGCGGTACGCGCGGTAGAGCAGTTGATCGAAGGGTTCGCTGCGGTCGAGGGCGCGCGTATTGTCCTGGACGACTGGGGCGCGGTGCAGCAGATCCATGTGCTGGCCGACGACTCCCGCCCACCCAAGGCGATTGCCCGTGATATCCAGTCCGGCCTGCAGGCGCGCTGGGGCCTTGTGGTGGACCACCGGCGGATCAGCATCGCCCAGGTGGAAGACAGCGCGCCGCGCCCCCAATGGTCGCGGTTGCGCCTGGAGCAGTTTGCGGTCAGCAGCGATCCCGTGCGGGGCCGGATCGAGGTTGCGGTCAGCCTGGCTCCCGATAGTGGGCGCGAGGCCGCCGGACGATCGGTGCTGGCCGGCACCTCCCTGTGGCAGGGTCGGGCCGCGGGTGTCAGCGGCGCCGGGGCCGGCCTGCGTCTGGCGTCGGAGGCCACGCTGCAGGCGTTGAATCAGGCCCTGCGGCCGGACCACGCCTTCAGCGTCGCGGACATCGGTCGGACGGCCCTGGGCAACCATGAGATCGTGGTCTGCCTGCTGCAGTATCATGCGCCCCGGGGGGCGGTGGAGGTGCTCAGTGGGTCGGCCCTTGTCCGCAGCGAGCCGTTGGAGGCGGCGGTGCGGGCCGTGCTCAACGCCACCAACCGGCCGTATGGGGTGGCCGCGCGCCGTCTGGGCCCCGCACGGTCACAGCCGGTGGACGCCACGGCCGAGGTGGCTGCGGGCTACGAACCACAGGAGGCCTGACGCCTCGGGCTCAGTTGCGGGCGCGCGCCAGGGCCAGCCAGGCCCGCAGCCCCGGGCCGGTGCACAGCACCGCCAGCCAGAGACGGAACTCGCGCAGGCTGCCGCAGAACCGCAGTCCCCGTCGCAGCGGCGTCGCCGTGCCGTCCAAAGTGGCCACCATCCACCCCTCCCATGGAGCGCACGCCCCATTCCACCCCACAGCATGTGCGCGTTCGCCCCGGGACATGCCGGGTCCGCCCAACGCAGTGGTGACCGATGACCGACGGGGACGTGTTCGTGGATCTCCACGTTCATCTGGGCCGCGCGGCCGGAAGGCCGGTGAAGATCAGCGCGTCGGCGGCCCTGGACCTTGCCGGTATCCTCGCCACGGCCAAGAAGGCGGTCGGATTGGACGGCGTCGCCATCGTCGATGCCTGCACGACGGGCGGTTTGGCCGATCTGCGCGCGGCGGTGCACGCCGGGGTGCTGCGTCCCCTCGCCGGCGGCGGCCTCCGCGCGGCGGACGGGCTGGTGGTGTGGCCCGCGGCCGAGGTGGAACTGGACATCTCCCGGCACCGGGTGCATTTCGTGGCGCTGCTTGCGGACCTGGACGGCGCGGCGTCCCTGGCCGACCGGCTTGCGGGCCACGTGCGCAACCGCTGGCTTTCGAGCCAGCTGGCGCATGGTCTGGATCCGGCCGGCCTGCTGGCGGCGGTCGCCGGCGCCGGGGGCGTTGTCTGGCCCGCCCATGCCTTCACGCCGCACCGGGGGCTGTATGGGTGTGCGCTGCGGCGTGCCGGCGCGCCCCCACCGCTGGGTCTGGGCGCCGCGGTGTTCGACCACTTCGCCGCCCTGGAACTCGGGTTGTCCGCGGACACCGCGATGGCGGACCGGGTGGACGAGCTTGCGCCGCTGACCTTCCTCAGCAACTCCGACGCGCACGGGCTCGCCACGCTCGGGCGCGAGGTCAACCGCCTGCGCCTGCCGGGGCCGCTCGACTTTGCGGGCCTGGTGCGCTGCCTGCGGCGGGAGGCGGGGTATGTGGTGGTCGCCAACTACGGGCTTGAGCCCGCGTTGGGTAAGTACCATCGGACGGCCTGCCTGCGTTGCGGCCGCACGGTGGAGGGGCCGCCGCCGCAGCTGGCCTGCAGCCATTGCCCGCACTCCCGCGTCGTTCCGGGGGTCTTGGACCGTCTGGTGTCCATCGCGGACCGGCTGGAGCCGCGGCATCCCCCGCACCGCCCGCCCTACCGGCCCCAGGTGCCGCTGGCGAGTCTGCCCGGGGTCGGGCCGCGGACCCTGAGCCGGCTGCGCGCCAGCCTGGGACCGGACCTTTCGATCCTGCATCGGGTGGACGGGGACGCGATCGCCGCCGTCGCGGGCGCGGCGGTGGCGGGGTGGGTCCTGGCCGCCCGCGAAGGCCGGTTGCACCTGCGGCCCGGCGGTGGCGGCAGCTATGGCAGGGTGGTGGGGATGGCACCGCGGGCATAGGCCTTGGCCGGGACGGTGGTGCCTGTGCCGCGGCTGCGGATACGTCTGGTGCGCTGGCGTCGGCCGTCGCCGCGCTGGCCCGGTCTTGCCGCCGCCGCCGCTTTGGCCGGCGGCCTGGTCGCGGGTGCGCTGGCGGCGTATGCGCTGGCGCCGGCGGAGCGCGCGGCCCTCGGGACGGCCGTCGCCGCGTATGTGCGCAGCCGCGCCCATGGCCGCGGCCACGTTCTGGGCCCGGCCTTGCGCGGCTGGCTGCAGGCGGCCGCGCCGGTCTGGGCGGCGGGGATGGTGCGGGTCGTGGGGGTGCCGCTGGCACTCGCGGCGCTGTCGCTGCATGCCTTCGCGCTCGGCATGGGATTGGGGGTGGCGGCGGCGAGCGGCGGACCCGCGGGCTTGGCGGCGAGCGCCTTGGCCATTCTGCCCGGCAACCTTCTGGCGCTGCCGGCCCTGGCGTGGATGGGTGGGCGGGCGGTGGCGCTGGCGGCCCGCCCGGCGGCCAGCCCGCTGCCGTCGGCCTACGTGCGCGTGGGGGCCACGGTCCTGGTGGGCGTCACCCTCAGCAGCGTGGGGGAGGCGGAACTGGCGCCGCTGCTGCTGCACGCCTTCCACATCGGGGGTTGAAGGGGCCGGCGGGGGCGGGACGGGATCGTTGGGGAGGCTGCGGCGGGCGCGCCCGTCGGGACGGTTGGCGGGGGGCCGGGGGGCGTGCGCCCTGCCCGAAACCCCGCCGGTCACCCGAATGCCGCCGGAACGCGGGCGCCGACTCCCCGCTCAGGGCGCGATGCCCAGGGCCAGGGCGGCGACGCCGACCGCGAGGGCGGCCACGGCCACCGCGGCGCCGGTCAGGGCGACCAGCCGCGGTGGGATCGTCCGCCGGCGGCCCACCATCAGCATGGAGGGCAGGCTGATGGCCGGCAGCGCCAGGAGCAGAACGCCGAAGCTGCCGCCGCCCAGACCATAGCGGGACAGCACCTGCAGGATCGGCACCTCGCCCGCCGTGGGGATCACAAAGAGGGTTCCAGCCAGCGCAAAGGCCGGCAGCAGCCAGAGCGCGGCCCCGATGGCCGGCGTCATGGCCGGAAACAACCAGGCGCGCGCAAACCCAAGCAGCAACACGATGACGATCCACTCCGGCACGACACCCAAGGCCAGCTTGGCGAGGCTGCGCAGCCAGCGCCGCCAGACGTCGTTGTCGGGAGGCTCTGCCGGCTCCGAGGCGCCCAGGGCGGCGGCCGCCCCGGCGTCGTCGCCCGCAAAGCGGTTGACGAGCCAGCCGGCGCCCAGGACCAGGGCGACGCCGGCAACGATCCGCACCAGGGCCCAGCGCCAACCGAGCACGAAGCCGATGAACACAATGGTGGCCGGATTCAGCACCGGGTTGCCCAGCCAGTAGGCGATCGCGGCTCCGGGTGCGACGCGTCGGGCCCCGAGCCCCACTGCCAGTGGGGCGCTGCAACACGTTCACATCATGGACGGCGTCGCGGCGAGTCCCGCCAGGGCAACCGAGCCAAGGCCGGTACGGCCCAGCACCCGGCGCAGCCAGTCGCCCGGGATCAGCGCCTGGACGCCGGCCCCCAGCAGCAGGCCCAGGACCATGGCCTGCCAGACATCCCCGACGTAGGTGCGGGTGTACAGCCAGGCGGCCGCGAGCGAGGGCTGCGGGGCCGCGGCCACGGTGCCGCTCACGATGGAGCCGCCCAGGGTGTGGTGCGCGGCGGCGGCGAGGCTCTTGTGGAACAGCGGATCCCACTTCACGTAGAAGAGTCCGGCCACGGCGATGGCGGTGAACGCGGCGATACCCCACGCCACGCGCGCCGGCCGCGGCTCGGAGCGGACCACGGACGTTTGGGCCAAGCAACACACACCCTTCCGCTGGCGGACCATTACCCCCAGCATAGCGGGATATGCGTCGATCGCCAATGGACTATGCCGGATACGCATGCGGCGCGGGGTGGGTGGTGCGGGTGGCGGTCACAAAGCACCAGGCGCCGCATTCCTGCACGCAGTCGGCCCGACGCAGGAGCTCGGCGGCCTCCGGGCCATACACCACGCCGAGCGGTGGGCATCCGGGTCTTGGCAGGGCCTGCAGGGATCGTTCGATGGCGGCGGGATCCGGCGCCTGACGCCAGGTGGTCGTATGCGCTTCCAACTCGAGTGGGCAAAACAGGGCGGGGGGCAGGGCGGCTTCCAGTGCGTCGCGCCGCAGGGCAAAGGGCAGCTGCCGCCAGCGGTCGAGCGCGGCGGCCATGGGCCCCGTCGGTTCGACCGTCGAAAGCGCCGTCGCGTCCCCGTGCAGCAGTTCGAAGGCGGCCAGCCGCCCGCCCGGCCGCAGCACGCGCGCCAGCCCCGCGGTCACCGCCGGCAGCGTCGTTTCCGCATACTGCAGCACCGAGCGGGCGACGACCGCATCGACCCCCGCCGTTTCGAGCGGCAGGTCCGCCATGTCGGCGTGCAGCCAGCGGACCCGGTGGGCCAGCGGGTGGGATGCCACCGCCGCCCGCGCCTGGGCCAGCAGTTCCGCCGAGATGTCCAGCGCCAGGACGGAGCCCTGCGGGCCGACGGCGGAGAGCAGGGCCGGCAGGAACTCGCCGGTGCCGCAGCCGAGTTCGAGGACGGTCTGCCCGAGGGCGGGCGCGGCGGCCGAAACCAGGCGCTGGCGGATGCCGGCGATGAAGGCCATGGCCGCCTGCGCCTCGTCGGTCGTGGCCGCGGTGAAGCGGGTGCGGTTCAACCAGTCGGACCAGATGTCGGGCATCGAAACCCCCCCGCGCCAAAGCGCCTGGGCTGCCTTCGGCGGCGCGCGTTCCTGGACCTGCCAGCGACTTGAAGCCCGCGGTGCGCGGCGCTACGCTGAGCGCGCGCCGATGCCGATCGGCCAGTGCGATTCGACCGGGAGGGATGGCCCGTGCGCATCGGGGTGCCGCGCGAGGTGAAAGACGCCGAGTATCGGGTGGCTCTGACGCCCGCGGCGGCACACGTTCTGGTGGAGGATGGGCACCAGGTGGTGGTGGAGGACGGGGCGGGCGTCGCCAGCGGGTGGGGTGACGCCGAGTTTGTCGCGGCGGGATGTCGCCTCGGGGATGCGGCGGCGGTCTGGGGCTGTGACCTGGTGGCGAAGGTCAAAGAGCCCCAACCGGCGGAGTTCGCGTTCTTTCGGCCCGGTCTGGTGCTGTTTGCCTACCTTCATCTTGCCCCGGCGCCCGAGCTGACCGCGGCGCTGGTGGCGTCCGGCGCGGTGGCGATCGCCCTGGAGACGGTCCAGCGCGGCGACGGGCATCTGCCCCTGTTGGCGCCCATGAGCGAGATTGCCGGCCGCATGTCGGCGCAGGTCGGAAGCCACTTTTTGCAGCGGCCCCTGGGTGGGAGCGGCATCCTGCCCGGAGGGGTGCCGGGGGTGGCTCCGGCGCGTTGCGCGATCGTCGGCGGGGGCACGGTGGGGCGCGGGGCGGCCCGTGTCGCCCTGGGTCTCGGCTACCGGGTGACGTTGCTGGACATTCAGGCCGACCGCCTGCGGGCGCTGGACGATCACTTCGACGGCCGCGTCGACACGGTGGCGGCCCAACCGTTCGCGGTGGCCGCGGCGGTGTCGGCGGCGGACCTGGTGATCGGCGCGGTATTGGTTCCCGGCGCCCGCGCGCCGCGTGTCGTGAGCGAGGCCGTGGTGCGGGCCATGCGGCCGGGGAGCGTCGTGGTGGATGTGGCGGTGGACCAGGGCGGGTGCATCGCCACCTGCGACCGGCAGAGCACCCACCAGGATCCCACCTACGTCCGCCACGGGGTGGTGCACTACGCGGTGGCCAATATGCCCGGGGCGGTCCCGCGCACGGCGACGGCCGCGCTTGCCAATGCGACGCTGCCGTTCTTGCGGGCCATCGCGGCGCAGGGCTGGCGGCGGGCCGCGGCGGCGGATCCGGCGCTGGCCCTGGGGGTGAACGTCGCGGGCGGCGCGATCGTCTGCGCGCCGGTGGCGCAGGCACAGGGGCGTGACGTTCAGACGCTCGCGCTCGACCGCGGCTAGGTCCGGCTAGGTCGGCGTCGGTTCCCTTCCAGGGGTGGGGCGGCGCTCCGTCGAATCCTCCGGACAGGGGACAGGGGGAGTGGTCGTGGCGGCGGCGTTGCCGGCGCGCGGCGGTTGCGTCGCGGCGTGCACCGCCGACCTGGCGGCGGAGCGCGGCCTGGCGGCGCACACGGTGGCCGCCTACCGGCGCGACCTGGAGGATTTTGAACGGTTCCTCGCCGCCCGGGGGCAGGTCCTGTCCGGGCCGCCGGACGTGCGGAGCACGGAGGCCTACCTGCAGGCGCTGCTGGCGGCCGGTCGCGCGCCGGCGACCATGGCCCGGCGCCTGTCGGCGTTGCGCGCCTACGACCGCTACTGCGCCGAGGAGGGGTCGGCACCGGCCCTCCAAGGCGGCCTGGGCCGGCTGCCCCGGCCGCGCCGCCGCCTGCGGCTGCCGCGGGTGCTGGGGGTGCACGAGACCCTGGCGCTGCTGGAGGCCGTTTCCGGGGAGGGTCCGTGCGGTCTGCGCGACCGTGCGTGGGTCGAGTTGCTCTATGCCAGCGGGCTGCGCGTGTCCGAGTTGGTCGGATTGGACCGGGGGGACCTGGATCTGGAGCAGCGGAGCCTGCGCTGCCGCGGTAAGGGTGGACGGTCGCGCGTGGTGCCGTTTGGTCGTCCCGCGGCCGCGGCCCTGGAGCGCTATCTGCGGGAGGGTCGACCGGAACTGGCCCGCGGCGCGCGGTCCGGGGATGCCGTGTTCCTGGGGCGCAGGGGCCGGCGGTTGAGCCGCCAGACGTGCTGGCGGTTGCTGCGTGGGTATGCGCGCCGCGCCGGACTTTCGCGGCCGCCTTCGCCGCACGTCCTGCGGCACAGCTTCGCCACGCACCTGCTGGCCGGCGGCGCGGACCTGCGCGTGGTGCAGGAGCTCTTGGGGCACGCGGACATCGGGACGACGCAGATCTACACGCATTTGACCCTTGGTCATCTGCGCCAGTCCTACCTTCAGGCACACCCGCGGGCGCGACGATAGGGGGAGACCACGACGTACCTGCACCTCAATCCGTATCTGCTGCAGTTGGGGCCGCTGGGCATCCGCTGGTATGGGGTGTTCATGGCGGTGTCCATGGCGATCGGCATCCACCACTTCGTCCGCCGCGGCAGGCGCAGCGGTGTGGATGAGGATACGCTGTATAACATGGCGCTGCTGAGCATCCTGGGCGGCGTCCTCGGGGCGCGCTTGGTCTACGTGCTGACGAACTGGCACTACTTCCAGGTGCATCCGGCCCAGGTGCTGCAGATCGAAAACGGAGGCCTGGCGATCCACGGGGCCCTGATCGGCGGCGTGGCCTTCGGGATGTGGTATGCCTGGCGCAGGGCCCTGCCCTTTTGGGTGCTGGTGGACGGGATGGTGCCCGGGGTCTGCACCGGCGTCTTTCTGGTGCGGATCGGCAATATCTTTAACGGAGAGATTCTGGGCCACCCGGCCGGGCTGCTCGGTGGGCACCGTCAACCCGCGCAGGTCTATGAGATGGTGTTCGCCCTCATTCTTTGGGCGGTGTATTGGCGCCAACTGCGCAGGGACCCCGCCGACGGCGTCCCCTTTTGGACCTTCGTCCTCGGGTACAGTATTCTGCGCTTCATGAGCGAGGCGTTTCGTGACAACCCCCAGTACTTTTTGCACTACACCAGCCACTACCTCGGCATCGGCTTCGCCACGATGGAGCAGCTGTTCACGCCGCTCATCCTGGCGTTGACCCTGTGGGCCCTGGTGTGGCGCCGGGGGGTCGATCGGCACACGCTGACCGAAGGGCCGCGGTGGTCGGGGGGGCTCGCGGCGGCCGGCGCGGTGCCGCAGGGTCAGGGCGGGGGGGGCTAGGCGATCGCGCGGCACGGGGGGTTGACGGACGGCCGCCGCGGGCTGCCGCCGGTGCATGTGCTGCTGGCGGATCCGCGGCTGGTGGACTGGCAGGCGCGCCTGGGTCGCGCCGTCGTGCGCCGCAGCGTTGCCGCGGTGCTGTCTTTGGCGCGGGCGGCGGCCGCGGGCGGCGTCCCGGATCCCGAGGCGCTCCTGGACCGGATCGAGCAGCGCCTGCGGGAGGAGTCCCTGCCGCGGCTGCGGGCCGTGATCAATGCCACCGGCATTGTGCTGCACACGGGACTGGGCCGCGCCCCCCTGGCGGAGCGGGCCGTGGAGGCGGTCGCGCGCGTGGCCGCCGGCTACAGCAACTTGGAGTTCGACCTTGCGGCCGGGCGGCGCGGCGACCGCCACGCTCTGGTGGCGGCCGCCCTTGGGGAGTTGACCGGGTCGGGGGCCGCGATGGTCGTGAACAACAACGCCGCCGCCGTCCTGCTGTTGCTGGCCGCACTGGCCGCGGGGCGCGAGGTGGTGGTCTCGCGCGGCGAACTGGTGGAGATCGGTGGCAGCTTTCGCATTCCCGAGGTCCTGGCGCAAAGCGGTGCGACCCTGGTCGAGGTCGGTACGACCAACCGCACCTATGCCCGCGACTATGCCGCGGCCCTGGCGCGGCCGGGTGCGGAAGTTGCTCTGCTGCTCAAGGTGCATCAGAGCAACTTCCGCCAGGTCGGCTTCACGGCCGCCCCGAGCGTCGCCGCCCTCGCCGAGGTGGCCCGGG
>DAHWHT010000345.1 GCA_027335515.1 Clostridia bacterium | reverse complement strand
GCCGCCGGTCGTGCCGGTCGTCGCCGGGGCGCTGGTCGAAGCGGTCGAACTGGTCGACGAGGATACCGGGGTCGTGATATTCCCGCAGCCCGCGGCCACCACCGCGGCCAATCCCAGCACAGCCGCGGCGAGCCGAAGCCGCGGCGCCTTCTTGGACCATTCGGACATGGCAAATCCCTCCCGCGCGAGGGCGGTCTCCTGGTTTCCCCCGCGACGCCGTTCGTTGTACCACGCGCAACGACGTTGGTCTACCCACAATCCGTCGCGCCGACGATCATCATCCCACATACGTGCATGCACCATTCTGCGACAGGGGGATCGCACACCCATTGGCTGTAACTTACGGAGTCGACAAGCGGAGGGCGTCGAGTCGAGCACGGTGCCCCTGGTGCGGCCTCTTCCGCGCGGGGGCGTGAAGGTGCCGCACCAGTTCGGGAACCTGGCCCTGAAGTGGCCTCGATGGTGAGCGGGCCGCGGATGGCGGCGCACAGGGCGTCACGCCAAAGGGTGTGCATACGCCACAGACTTACTGGGCGCTCAGCGTAGGGCGAAGCCCCAGGGGGAAAAAAGCTGGGCCCGCACGGTAAGTTCATCAACGATGAGCGCTCCGAGTAGTTTTCCGAAGAGATAGGTTCGGGCAAGGTCCGGATCTTTCGCGCGCAAGGCATCGAACTTGAGGATGCCTTTTAGGCGCTTGAATGCCATCTCAACCTGCCAGCGCAGCCGATATAGCTCAAGTACCTGCACAGGCGAAGCAAGGTCTTCGGGTACGTTGGTGACGGCGAAGATGTAGGCCGCGTATTCCAAAGTAAGCGGGTTGATCTGTTTGCCCTTCCGTCGAGCGACTTCGCGAATCTTGCGTCGCGCAGCGTCGGTGGCCTCAGGGGTCTTGCGCACACCGACCACGCGCAAAGCTGGCGCCTTCGCTGTGGTCAGCCGTACATCGTAGCCTCGCGCCTGTGCGTCGGGAATCTGCTGCAGAAACGCCAGTAGGTCCCACACTGCACCAGCCATGTCGCGTAAAGGCAACGTAACCCAGGGGAAGCGCACGACGAACATGCCTCCAGCCGCGATCAAGTTCTCGAGTGCCCTTGCGTGCGCGTAACCCCGATCTGCTAAGAAAATGTCCCCTGGTCTGGGGGCAAACCGATCCAACGATTCCCCGCCCTTGGAATCCGTCAACTCCAAGTGATCGAAGCAGCCCGCGCCAGCGTCGTAGCTCGCGTGTAGGCGCCAGTCTGTTCCTTTGCTCCCTGGAGCGCTGACTGTGCTGGCATCGACCAGTCGAAGGTGACTTTTTGGCAGCTCGTGGACCAGTCCCCGTTCCTGCAGCCACTGCCCGGTGAGACGACCTAGCCATGGACCACAGCGCCGCAAGCGCTTGAGGACTGCGACATGCGATAGCTCACCCAAGCCGAGCACTTGGGCGGAGGCGGCGGCGATGGGCAACGACCAGTCGCACATGGCGTAGCCCAACGCCAGCCGCAGCAAAGCACCAGCCGACGTGATGTGCCGCCGCCGCAGCAGCGCCCCGTAGGCGCGCGCGCTCTCCTCCAGGTCTGAGGGCAGCAGACTTGCAACGTACGCCCACTCAGCTTCCACCACTGCATGCCCGTCGCTGTCCGCCATGCGAGCACCTTACCATCCCGCCGCCCGCACGTCAACTCTTAAGTTACAGACAATGGGGAGTCCCTCCCCCTGCACGTCGCGACTGGAGATTCGCCAGCCGGCGATGGCCAGCAGGGCGACGATGTAGCCGCCGCCGTAGATGACCATGGACCAGCCGGGTGCCACGACGCTCCCCATCGGGCCCAGGAAGGCGCGCAGCAACGGGTCGTGCGTCCCTCGCGCTCAGCATCGATGCCTGAGGTTCCGGTCCGGTCCCGGCCAGGGATGCGGCGGTGCGCGCATACGCGTCGCGCAACCGCCGGGTGGCCCGCCCCGCACCGCGCCCATGGACGAGGCCCGAACCCCGATCACCGGGGCGATCTTCGCATAGGGCCGGCCCGAGGCACGACAGGGCGATTCGGTCGCGGGGCTGCAGGCGCGTGAGGGCGGCGCGCAACCGGGCGCCCTCGTCCCGGGCAGACTCGTCGGCCCCCCCCCGTTGGCGTTGGGTCGCGCGACGCCGAGGCTTCGCGCGTCTGGCGGCGCCGCTCGCCGCGCAGATCGTTGTGGGCGAGGCGGCTGCCGAACGACGTGCAGCCAGGAACCGGGATCGCCCGGTGCGCGAGGGGGACGGTGCAAGAGGCGCAGGAAGGTCGCCTGCGCGATGTCCTCCGCCGCGGCCGTGTCGCCAAGCAGGTAGGTCAGGTGTCGCACGAGAGCCGGGTAGTGCGCCAGGAAGGCGAAATGCCACCCGTCGCCGTCTGCCGATTGCAGACGCGCCGCCTCTCTTCGCCGTCGCCTTCGCGTCCGCTCCGGCCGTCGTCCCCATCACCCCGCCCGGGGCGCGTTTGTGGCACCTGCGGTAGCCCAATGCCCCCGGCCGGCGCACTCCAGGCCCTGGTGGGCTGCGCCGACCAAACCGGCCCTCTGCGGGGGGCAGGCCGGTCTTCCGCTCGGGAAATGGGCGGGTTCAGGGCATCGCCGGGTTGAGCCGCACCCGTGGCTGCGGGTGGCCAGCCTTGATCGCGTGGACCATTCGTGAGGTGAGGTCCAGGTAGTAGGTGCCCCAGCCGCCGTCGCCGTGGGCGCCGAAGCCGTGCAGCGATGTCGGCTCCATGTCATTGCTGAGCTCTACGCTGTATTGGTCCGGCTGCTTGAACTCGTTCCACTGGCAGAGCAGGACCACTTCCGGCCGGACCCGGAAGGCGACTGCCCACTGATCCATGTAGGTTCGTCCGTGGTCGCGTCCACCCTTGCCCCAGCCGTGCCGGGCCTTGGGCCCCCCGCCTGGCCAGCCGGCCGCGACGGTCACGGCCTCGGCGACCCGGGTGGTCTTGCCATGGGCACCGGTGACCGCGCGGTAGGTGACCTGCGGCGCACGGTCGATCCACGACCAGTATCCCAAGCGGTTGCCGTGGGTCGTCTCGTTGAAGCCGTTCACCCAACGCACCGTGAAGCGCGGATCCGACCACGAGGGGTGCGGCGTCCAGCGCGGCCCGGTGAACACCGTCAGCAGGGGCTTACCCAGGAACTCCTGATACAGGTGCCGCAAGGCCGTGGGCTGGAGGAACAGCGTCCAGATCATGTCGACCTGCTGTTGGAAACGCGCCGTTGCCGCATGGCCGCCGTCCAGGCCCAGCAGAAGGCAGAATTTCGGTCTGTGGGTGAGCTTGCGGTAGGTCAACGCCAGGTTGTAGGTGGCGGCCATGATGCCCAGGGCCACCCCGTTGCTCCAGTTGGCGCCGAAGTTGTTGCTCCAGTCGATCAGCACAAAGTCCACGCCCGCCCCGGCGATCCAGGCGGCGTGCTGTCGGATGACCTTGGGGTTGCTGGATTCGTACGTGCCGAGCACCGGGGTCGCCTCGCGTCCGTTCCAGCCCGCGGCAGGGCGGCCGGGGCATTTGCCGTCGACGTCCTCGGCGGTCAGCGCCAACGCCCCCAGGTCGACCGCCAGGTGTGGGTCGTTGAGCTTGACGCCCTTGACCGACGCCGACAGGGCCGCCCGTTTGCGTTGGGCCTCGGCCTGGATCGCCGCCACGCCGGGGGCACCGCCCATGGCGCAGGTAAACCACGTTTCATACTCCATGCCGACCAGGGGGCCCCGGTTGCGCGCGCCGAACATGGCGCAGCCTTCGATAGCCGGGGCCACCCCCATGGCCGCCGCCGCAGTCAGCACCTTGCGCCGTGTGGATGGTTGCCCCTTGTCAGCCACCGCATCGCCTCCAGCGGCGGATGCCATGCCGTTGCCCGGTGTCCGAGCGCCCTTGGTGCCCAAGGGCGGTGGTCAGTCGACCCTCCGCCGGCCCCCCTGGATGACGCCCAGCAGGGCCCTATCCAGTCGGGGAGCCATTGTTCGCTAGCACCGGGCTTCTGGCCTCCATGGTTGCGCGGGGCTCGTCGGCGTCCGCGGCGGGCAGGGGCGCGGGTGTCCCGGGTGCGGCGAGGTGGCGAGGTGGCTTTGACCCTTGACAACGCCCGCCCATGGTAGATGGCGGGTCATCGCGAGAGAACAGGCGCTCTCGATTGGGCGAACGGAGAAGCGTCTCGGCATCTCTGTCCGCACGGTCTGTCGCTGGGATGCAGCCGGGCGGCTGCTGCCACGCACACGTCTGGCCTCCGGCCAACGCCGGTTCTCGGCGCGGCAGGTGGACGCCTTGCCCCGCGGCCGAACCGGCAGCAACGAGCGTTGCGCCGTGTTGCTGACAAACGGAGGCGGACAGCGCAGCATAGGGTCGGGGTGGTCAACCTCGAACGGACGTTGGGATCCGCCGTTTATGGGGAGCGGGTGTTTACGACCTTTGCACAACTCAGGGTCAAACCACCGGTCTGCTCCGTCGTTTGAGCACCAGGTCGGAGTCCTCCCGCATGCGGGGCAAAAGCAGACGTTCGGCTCCTGCCGCGTCGACCAGGCGCAGCGTCGCATCGCCGATTCGCCCGTAGCGGATGAGCCCATGCCGCTGCAATAACGGCTCCAATGCGAGATAATCCCTGCGGCAGTCGGGGTCCGGGTTGTGCCGCCGCGACGGCACAGGGATGACCGTGCCGTCCTCCAACACTGTGTACAGGTGTTCCCAGCGATTGAAGATCCATGGGACTGGCGCCCATTCCTCGAAGGCATGCATCAAGGTCCATGTGTTCAACTGGACACCCAGGAACAGCACGTATCCGCCCCAGGCGCAGAGTCGACCGTACGGGCTCTCTCGCCCGCAGGGCGTCTCCGCGAGTTCGTGGTCCCGCACGTACTCGGCCGACCGGCGGCCGATAGCCGCGACGCTGTGCGTCGGGTGCCGACTGCGCAGCGCGTCCGGCCGGTGGCGGAAGACCTCGGTGATCTGCCCCACGATCGACGGACTCAACCGCACATGGAACACCGGCTGCCGAGCGTTGACCGTACCCCAGGTGTGCGTCGGCACCGACGCCAAGCCGTCTGGGCCCACCACCTCCAGCAATGCGCTGATGACCGCATCGGCTCCGCCATCGACATGGCCCATCGAGGACAGTGAGGAATGCATCAGCACCGCCGCTCCCAGGCCCAGCCCCACGTCGCGCAACCCCCGGATGATGTCCACCCGGGTCACTTCGGCCTTGACCGGTTCAGTGCCCGCTTCCATCTCGTCCACCTCCTGCCCGTTGCCAACCGTGAACCGGCGGAGCACCAACTGCGTCCGCGGCAACATCCGGGGACCCTGCCACGGCGGCCTTGTTTGCTCTCCGGCCCGGCTGGGACCGGTCTGCCCGCGGTCGTCACTGCCCGTGCCAGGTGTTATGGCTGTCCGGATTCGGTCGTCCGCAGGTAGTACTTCCGCACCTGAGGCACGAAGCGTTGCGCGAAGCGCCATGGACATTCGCTGTGAATGTTGGTGGGCAGAACCCGGTCCGGGGCCCAAGCCTGGGCGACAACATCGGCGGGTGAGGGCTCCGGCGGCAGCGCCGCTCGGAACCACAGCGGGTGTGGCAGGCTCGGATGCACCAGCATGACCGCGTTGCCGAAGGTGTGCTTGAACATGTGGAGCAGCGAGACGACCATGTCGGCCGGCCAACCCACCGACGGCGTGGTGCACCACCAGTCTTCGTCCACCAGGTATTGCAAGTCTGCGGCCCGGAATCGCACCCCGTCCAGTTCGGGGTACTCAAGGAGCATGACCGTACGCGTTCCTTGGGCGTTGGTACGGGTGTTCCATCCCACTCGGAGGTCGGCAACCTCGATCGGTACGTAACCGTCCAGATGATCGCGCATCTTGCGAGGCAGGCAAACGGTATACGCGCCCAGCGTGTGGTTTGTGCTCAACACCTCCGGCGGAATGGGAAGATCCGGTTCCAGTTGATCGATCACGTTCATGGGCAGGGACACCGCCGCCTCCAACTGGGCCGCCAGCACCCGCAGTCCTTCATGAATGGCATCCATACTCCATACTCCTTGTTCCAGAAGGATCGTGATCACTATCGGCTTGCGTTCGATGGCGGCCCTTCTGCCCACGGATCCACTGCAAGGACCGGAAATAGTTCCCTGCCCTTCACCCGGCGACGGTCGCGAGGGTGCGGGTACGCACCGAGGCATAGACCGCCTCGGTGAAGGCGGCTACGGCCAAACCGTCCTCCGCCGTCACCTGAAGCGGCTCCCGGCCGAGGATGGCACCGATGAAGTTGGCAGCCTTGTTGCCGGGGTACGGCGCCAGATCCGCCGGACTGACGGACTCCGGCTCCTGCCCGCGGGGCTTGAGCCGGCCCCCTCAGGAGTCGGCAAGTATTAGGTTGACGGTGATACCCACGGGCGGACGCGGTAGTTCCACTCAGGGTTGAACGCGTCGCGTTCCATCTGCACCCCGTCGAGTTGATCGTCGGAGACGCGCATGCCGTCTGGGTATTCAGCGGTGTCGAGTTGGCAGCAGACCTTGAGTCGACAGCGCCGCAGGGGCACAGCAGCCACCGGGCGGCGGTACACGCTGGATGCGGACCCCACGATTCTGCCGTTCGAAGGATGCAAGCGCATCCTGCAGCAGGGTGAGGTGCTACTGACCAAGCTCTATGAGACCAAACAACAGCGCCACTAGGTAGGTAGTAGCAGCGGGCTATCCGGCGCAGCACGCGTAGATGTCGAGAGAACAGCCACTCCCAGGCGCCGGGATCTCCTTTGCGCGTAGCAAGAAGGTCCGAATGGTCGTTGGTGGAAACCACCCTCTTCGTTGATGGAATGGGAAGGGTCTTCGCGAGGGATGCCACGTTCCCTTGCTCCAACACGACTGTTCTCGCCGACAGGCAGGCCCGGAGAGGCCCGCACGTTCCTATTTCTCCCACGATAGGGGGGGTGCGCCAAGAGGCAACACAACAACGCAGCGCTGAAGCATGAGT
>DAHWHT010000344.1 GCA_027335515.1 Clostridia bacterium | reverse complement strand
CGCTCCTGCTCTACACCAGCGTCGCCATCGTCACGGCGTCGGGCGTGCCGGTATACCTCGCTCCGTTCCTGCTCTTAGCCGCCCTCTGGGTTACGTACAAGGCACCCCACATGTTGCAGGAATATAGCTACCACTCGGGCGTCGGCGGTGCGGCAGGTGGGGGCGGGAGCATGGCCGCCAATCTCGTGGTCCGAAAGTTGGTCGGGTGAGGGGTGAAGAGACACCATGGTCGAGGCTGTTCAGGATCGGCTGTTGAAGCGCAGGGACCTGGAGCGCCTATTCGGTGTTGATGTCAGCACCATCCGGCGCTGGGAGGACTGGGGCATCCTTCGGCCTTTGCGGTTTGGGCCCCGCACGGTCCGGTACCGGCAGAGCGACGTGCAGGCCGCCCTACGGCTGGCGGCGGAGCGCGGGGGCAAGGGGGGCGAGGCAGGTGCATGAGACGCAGGCCCCCCAGGCCCGATACCTCGTTCCGAGGCAAATCGTCACGAGAACCGAGATCCTCAGCGGGGTCGGGCCGATGGAGGCCCTGCTTATCGCGGGGGGGCTGGTGGTCGGCATCGGTGTGCAGTTTGTTCTCGGGCTCGTCGGGCACCTGGTCCCTGCACACGCGGCGGCGGTGCGGCACGCGCTCCTGATCGGGCGCTTCCTCGTCGTGGTGCTCACCACTGGCGCCGGGTACATGGCGACCAGGCCGGTGGCGGGCGGCAGCATCCTCGACTACGCCCGCGCGATGCGCGCCTGGGCGCAGCGGCCGCATGTCTACCTCTATATGTCTGGGGGTGACGAGGCATGAAGCTGCCGACGGCGCGGGCCGGCGCACTTCCCGGAGCCCAGGCCCCAGACCCGGCCGCCACCCGGAAGGCCACGGCGCAGGCGTGGCTGCGCGGGGAAGTCGCCGACGTGACCGGAGGGCTCATCTTCCGAGGGGACGGTGGCCTGGTCGCCGTGCTCCAGATCGAGCCCGCGAACATCAGCCTCCTGTCTGACCGCGAGCGCGGCCAGCGCATCAGCGCACTGCACGAAGTCCTCAACGGGCTCGGGAGCGCCTACCAGATCCTCGCCGTGCCCCGTCCCATCGACCTGGACGCCTACCTGCGCCACCTGGAAGACCTGCTGCGGGAGTGCGACGCGAAGCGCCGGCACCTGCTCAGCCAGTACCTGAACTATGTCCGCCGGGTGGTCGGGACCGGAGAGGCCCAAGAGCGGCGGTTCTACCTTCTACTCCCGCTGTCGAGCACTGACGCGAAACGGCGTGGTGCCGGGGATGAGCTACGCCAGCGAGCCGCCGAGGTGGCTGCAGCACTCGGCAGCGCCGGTCTCGACGCGCGCGTCCTCGACGACCGGGGGCTCATGGACCTGCTCCACGCCTGCCTTCATCCTTCCACGGCCGCCTTTGAGCGCGCTGACCTCGCCAGTCCCGCGACCATCTACGTACCCGGAGGTGATGCCTGATGCCCGCCGGAACGACGCTCCTGCACGACATGCTGGCCCCGAGCGCCCTCGCGTTCCAGCCCCACTACCTGGACCTGGGGGACACCCCCGGCCGGGTCTTGGTTATCACGGGATACCCGCCCCGAGTCGGGGACGCCTGGCTCGCCCGGCTCGCCGGGATGCCTGGCGTGTCTCTGAGCGTCCACGTCCAACCCACGGACCCCGCGGCCCTGGTGAAGGCCGTCAACGCATCCATCACCGAATTCGCTTCGCGCCTTGCTGCCGGCGGGGCGCCGATCCTGCGCCAGCGCAACGAGCAGAGTCTGGCGGACGCCCAAGCCCTGCTGCGCAAGATCGACCAAGAGCAACAGACGGTTGGGCGCGTGACTGTGGCGCTCCTCGTCATGGCGCCGGACGCCGAAGAACTGACCCGGAGGGTCCGGCAGGTGCAGGCCGCCATCGCGGCGGCAGGTATGCGGGCGTTTGAGGCGTCCTACCAGCAGGAGTCCGGGTTGCGGGCTGTGGGGCCCTGGTGTCACCTGCCCGCAGACGTGGGCAAGGCTGGTGGACGGCACCTCCCCGTCGAGACCATCGCTGCCATGTACCCGTTCGTGCGAGCGGGCCTCAACGAGGCGGCGGGGATCGTGTTCGGCCGGGACGGCGACGGTGGGCTTGTGCTGCTGGACCTGACCAAGCAAAGCAATGGCCGAATCAACGGCAACATCTCTGTCCTCGGGGGGAGCGGGGGCGGGAAGTCCACCGCCGCAAAGGTCCTCATCCTCCGCGCGCTCGCGCTCGGCTGGCGAGTCCTTGTGATCGACCCCGAGGCCGAATACACGCGCCTCGCCAAAGCGCTCGGCATGCCCGTCGTGGACGTGGGAGGAGGCGGCGGGCGCATCAACCCTCTCCACATCGACCCAACACCCGACGAACCGGATGAGGACGAGGAGGCTACAGGACCAGTCGTGCAAGGGGCGCTGACCACCTATCTGCAGCGGGTCCGCACCTTCTTCCGCCTGTACCTGCCCTCCCTGACCGACGTCGAGCACGCGATCCTCGAAAAAGCCGCAGTCGCCGCCTACGCGGCCAAGGGGGTCACTTGGGAGACCGACCCGAGCACGATCAAGGTCTGGCCGACCATCGCAGACGTGTACGCCGAGGTCGTCAAGCGCCCCGACGCTGAGAGGCTCGCGGTACTCTTGGAATCCGCAGCCCAGGGGGCCGACGCGGCGTTGTGGGCGGGCCAGAGCACGGTCCACGTAGGACAGGACCCACTTGTGGTCCTAAACATCAAGCGGCTCGGAAACGCCGAAGGCAAGGTCCGTCGGGCGCAGTTCTTCAACGTCCTTGGTTATGCCTGGGACCTTGTGCGCCAGGGTCGGGCCGCGAACCAGTACACCCTCCTCGTCGTCGATGAAGCGTGGGTCCTGATCGACCCAGAGGCTCCCCAAGCCCTGGAGCACTTGAGAGACTGGGCCAAGCGGATTCGCAAGTACGGGCCTTTGCCCATCGGGGCTGTCATGGCCGTGGTCACCCAAAACATTGGGGACTTCCTCGATCCGGCGGTGGCCCGCCTGGGCGCTCCGGTGATTTCTAACGCCAGCGTCCGGATCCTCACCCGCCAAGAAGGCCGAGACCTTGAGGCCCTGTCCGGCCTGTTCCGCCTGACCGAGGCCGAGCACAGCCTCCTGGCGTCGGCAAAAACTGGGGAAGCCCTGATGCTCGCTGGAAACGACCGGGTGCGGCTCCGCGTTGAAGTCGCTCCGCACGAGTCTGAGTTGATCTTCGCCCGCTGATCGGGACCCGAACCCAGCCCGCGCCTTCGGGCGCGGGAGATTTGACCCCGCCGAGCGCACGGTCGGCGGGCTTTTTGTTGCCCCGAGAGCCTGTCAGGAGGTGACGCCTGTGGACCCGGCGACTATGGCGGCAATCAAAGCCGCGATACAAGCGGCGCTGTCGGAGGACGGGCGCAAGGCCGTCTATTGGATCGTCGGCGGCGCCGTGGCCCTCGTCCTCGTCGTCCTGTTGGCGGTCGCGTCCGTGCTCGGCGGCCTCGGCCAACTAGCCGGCGGGGGTGTCGGGGCGGCCCCGGCCGGCCTGGTCGGTCTGTGGGTCCCCCTCGTTGAGCAGCAGGCCCAGGCGGCCAACATCCCGCCGATCCTGGACCTGGGCGTGATCGGGTGGGAGAGCGGAGGCAACTACATGGCCCTGCACCGTAACAGCAACGGCAGCGAGGATGCGGGTCTCCAGCAGGTCAACTCGGTGCACTGGCAGGCCGACGGCCTCGCGGCCAACCCGTTCGACCCGCAGCGGAACGTCGCTGCCGGGCTCTCCGTCTTGGCCCAAGCCCTCGCGGACAACCCTGGCAACCTGGCCCGCGCGCTGGAGCAGTACAACGGTGGTACCCCGGGCTACGCCGCCCACGTCCTCGCCGAGGTCTATGCGCTCGGATCTGGTCCGACCCTCGGCGGCTGGCCTCTGGGCGGGACCCGGAAGGCCGGTGCTCCCTGGACCGCACCAGCCCTACCGGCGGCTGGCGAGATGACGTTCCTGGTCACCGCGTGGGCGCCGCTTGGCTCGCCCACCACCTTCGACGGCCAATCCTGGCCCGGCCTGGTTGCCCCCGCCAGCATCACCGCTTCCGTGCCGCTGACCACCTGCGCCTACGCGCCCAAGGCCCTGGCCAAACTCATCCCTCCCGGCGCTTCGTGCTGGTACGCGACCGTGCCGGCGACGGCGGGGCAGCCGGTCAGTCTGAACGTCACCGCCACCTGGCAGCGGACCACAACGACCACCGGGCCGCGCGGCCACCAGCACGAGCACGTCACCACCGTTACCGCCAGCCGATCCGTCTCCGCCACCCTGGCGGCCGGCGGATAGCCCATTCAACCGAGACCAGTGAAAGGGCGTGATGCCGATGCTCGCAGCGATCCTGTCCCGTGCCGTCACCCAGCCCGTCACTGAAACGCTCCGCGCGCGAGGGGAAACGGCCGCCAGCATCCAGACCGTTGAAGCCGGCGGCGGCCCCGCCGCCCTCGCCGAGGCGGCTCGAACCCCGACCGATACCCTGCTGCTGGACCTGGACACCGGCCCCACGGCGTCCGACGTTGCCCGGTTCCGGCTGGCCCAGCCCCAGACCCGCGTCATCCTGCTCGCCGTCGACCGGAAACCCGGCGACCAGGCCGTGGCGAGCATTTCCGCCGTCGCGGACGTGCGCGACATCGTGGACGACCTGGGGCAGCTTGGGCATGCCCTGGACCACCCGGCCGACCTGGCAGCGGCCTTGCGCTGGCGGGACCCGAGCCTCGCGCCGGATGCGCCGCAAGCCCAGACGGTCCGGGAGGTTGTCCGGGAGCGGCGGGTGGCCGTCAGCCAGCGGCCTGTGGTCCTCGCCGTGGCCGGGGTCTGCCAGGGCGTCGGCACGACCACGCTCGCCTGCGCAGCGGCGGCCTTCCTCGCGCGCGCTGGCCACAAGACCGCCATCGTGGAAGCGAATCCGACCCCGAGTTTGGCAATCCTGGCCCAGGTGCATGTGGGCGAGGAGTGGCTGCCGAAGCTGACGGCCTACCCTGGCGTGTCGCTCCAAGCCGTGCACGAGATTGAGCAGACGCGCGCGCACGCCTACATCGTGACCGATCTTGGGGCTCCGCCACGGGACGTGCTCGGTCAAGTGGACGCCGATGTGCTCATCCTGGTCATGCCCGCCGAGGTGCATCGCTGGCCCCGGACGCGCGGGTGGCTCCATCAGGCGGCCGATGCCGCCCGAGCCGCTGGCGCACCCGACCGAGAGATCGACGCCGCGATCCACGCCGACCAAGCGCTGCCCAAGGGCGCCCGGTACGTCCTGGTGTCGCCCAACGCAAGCGATGCCCGCGACCTGGCTGCGGCGTGGGAGCAGGCCACCGAGCGCTGCATCCCGCCGCCGCAGGAGCCCTTGTTTCCCATCCCGATTGCCGACCGCGCCAACTTCCCACCCGGCTACCGCCATCCCGACCCGGCCCTGGACGCCGCCCTGGGTGAACTGCTGGCTCCCGTGTTGCCCGACCAGCCTGCCCCACGGAGGAGCATCCTGGCGGGCTTCCGGGGCGGGCGTCCCCGCCCCCGCCGTCTCCCACCAGCGGAAGACCGATCCCCCGAGCCGGCCCGGCCCCAACCGGCACCACCTCGGGCACCGGCGCCGAGGGCGGGAAACGGCGGGCAGCACATCACCGTGCGGGTGGGCGACGGGGTGTCCGCCCTGGACCGCATC
>DAHWHT010000313.1 GCA_027335515.1 Clostridia bacterium | reverse complement strand
CGTGCTCCAGGGCGGTCACCTGCACGTCGACTGCCCGCGGAGGGGTGTGATCCATACGACACCGCCCTCGCCCTCGAGTTCGGCAGCGCGCCGCGCTGGTAATGACCCCCTGTCCCGTCACCCGGTGAAGGTGCACCGGGGCGGTGGTCCGCGCCTCGGTCCGCCCGCCGGCCCAGGTGGCGGCGAGGCGCTCAGGAACGCGGACATCCGAGGGTGCGGCGCGCGCCGGCGCGGCCCGCGGCGGGGAGCGATTCCGGTGAAGATCGGCCACGTCGAGACGCGGCTGTACGCATTGCCGCCCCACCGGGAGATCGCAGATGCCGTACAGCGATTCGTCAACATGGTGGTCACCGCCCGCGGCGCCGAGGGCTGCGGCTTCACCTACTGGTCGGCGACATTCTACGCCGAGTATCAGAGACTCCGGGCCTTGGCGGTGCCCTTCCGCTCCGCGCCGCAGGCCATCACCGCAGGGGTGAACCGGGGCGGGTACACCTGTTACTTCAGCGATCCGGACCGCGTGGTGTTGGAGCTGGTCCAACCGCCGGATCGGGCCGTGACGACCGAGCGCGGGAGCGGGACGGGGGAAGCGCCGTGACGCTGAAGCTGCTGGGCCGCAGGTTCGAGAGTTTCCAGGGTGCCCTGGCGCGCCAGGCGAAGGCGTGGCGCCTGGGGGGGGGATCCGCAGTCGAGGCGCGCTTCGTCGAGGTCGAGGACCTGTACCGGGAACTGACCGCCGGGGATGCGAAGGCTTCCCGCCGGGACGTCGTGATGGTCGCCACCGACTGGTTCCCCACGCTGATCGCCACGGGCCGCCTGCTGTGCCTCGATCCCTACCTGCACGCGAGACCGCCGGCCGACTGGCCCGAGGACTGGGCGCCGAGCCTCCGCCTGCTGCAATGCGACGCAGGCGGCCGGTGCTACGGCGCGCCCTATCATGACGGGCCGGAGATGCTCATGTACCGGCGGGATCTGTTCGAGGATGAAGACGAGCGTCGGAGGTATCTGGAGGTCCACGGAAGGCCGCTCGTTCCGCCCGCGACCTGGACTGAATTCCGGGATGTGGCGCGTTTCTTCACCAGGACGGGACGGCAATTGTACGGAACGGTGCTGGCGACGTTTCCCGACGCTCACAACATCATCTACGACTTCCTGCTGCAGTTGTGGAGCCGGGGCGGCGAGGTGCTGGGCGCCGACGGCTTCCCTTCGTTTCACGAGCCGGCGGGTGTGCAAGGGCTCCGTTTTCTCCGGGAACTGCTCCACGAGGCGCGCGTGACCCCGCCGGACTGTAGCACGGTGGACAGCGTGGAGGCCGGCCAGCGTTTCGCGGCCGGCCAGGTGGCGATGATGGTGAACTGGGCGGGCTTCGCCGCCCTGGCCCAATCGGGCCCGTCCAGCCGTGTGCGTGGAGCCGTAGGCTGGGCCCCGCCCCCGGGATTGGCGGCCGGCGGGGGCTGCAGCCTGAACGTTTACTGGTGCCTGGCCATTCCGGCCGACGCCGTGCATCCGGACGAGGCCTGGGAGTTCATCCGCTGGTGCGGGAGCGCCAACATGGATCGCGTGACGACGGAGGCGGGGGCGATCGGCGTGCGCCGCTCGACCTGGCGGGACCCGTCGTTCGCCGGCGGCCACGGGTTCGAGGTGTTCGACCGGCTGCACGCCATCGCGCGGCACCTGCCCAGGACGCCGGCCTGGGGCCCGATGAGCGAGGTCCTGAACGGGCAACTGGACGCGGCGCTGAACCGTGGCGCCGATCCGCAGACCGCGCTCTGCAGCGCCGCGCGGGAGTGCACGCAGATCCTGCGGGCCGAAGGGGGGCTCCCCGGCGAGGGACCTCGGCCAGGCGGGGAGTGACCCCGGGGCGCTTCGGGACGGGGAAATGGGGTTCTGAGCCGCCGCGAGGGAGGGCCCGGAATGCGCGAGCGTTGGGCGGATATCGCCGGAATCATGCCGCTGCATCGTCCGGCTTATGCCAGCGAATGGGAGAACGCGAACTGTGTCATGTACAGTTTTTTCCGGTTTCAACCCCCGCCAAGCACCTCACACCCTTTCGCACCGCCCCGATCAAATCGGCTATAGGCGTCCGCCAGCGATGCTAATCCTCACCATCTTTGTCAAGGCACCTCGCCTTGCGGCAGATTCCTGCCCGCGTTGCACCTTTCCTAATCTCTAACTAGTGCCCACCATGGCGACATACGGTCGATTCCGTACGGGAATGCGAAGGCCGAGGAAAGACACGGACGTGCCGACGATTCCAATCCCGAAGGCCCATCGGGCCGGACCGCCGGGTACCGTTTCCTCCGAGACCAAGCAGCCAGACGGTCGGGTCTGTCTCGTCGTCCCGCCGGCGCGGCCTCACGCGGGTGTGGGCGTATCAGTCGCCAGCAACCCCTCCCGCCGCAGGTCCGCCCACAACTCGGCGGGGATCTCCGCCTCTAGCGCGGCGACGTGGTCGGCGAGTTCCACGGGGTGCGCCGCGCCGGCGACCACCGCGGTGACGGCCGGATGGGCCAGGCAGAAGCGGAGGGCGGCCGTGCGCAGGGGAACACCGTGGCGGTCGCAGATCGCCTGGAGCCAGCGGGCGCGGGCCAGGACCTCCTCGGGAGCGTCGCTGTAATTGTATTTGGCCCCCGGTACCGGTCCGGTCGCCAGAATGCCGCTATTGAAGGCGCCGCCGATCAGGATGCCGATGCCCCGCTCCTGGCAGTGGGCGAGGAAGTCCACGGCGGTCTGCTCCAGCAGCGTGTAGCGGCCGGCGAGCAGGAAGCAGTCGAACTCCGCGTTTTGGGCGAATTCCCAGAGCATCTGCCACTGGTTCATCCCCGCCCCGATGGCGCCGATGACGCCTTGCGCACGCAGGTCGGAGAGCACGGGGAACATGTCCTCGACGGCCTCCCGGAAGTGGTCGTCGGGGTCGTGGATGTGGACCACGTCGAGGCGTTCCACGCCTAGGCGCCCCAGGCTCGCCTCAATGCTGCGTAGCACGCCCTCCCGGCTGTAGGCGGGCACGATGCGGCCAGCGGCGTCCACGAGCCGTCCGACCTTGGTGGAAAGCACGTAGCGGTCTCGCGGCACCGCGGCCAGTGCGGCTCCCAGGCGGCGCTCGGCGAGGCCCGCCCCGTAGAGCGGGGCCGTGTCGAAGAAGCGCAGACCGGCGTCCAGGGCCACGCGGACCGTATCCCTCGCCCGCGCGTCGGGGACAGGGGCGTACAGGTTGCCGAGGGGCGCGGTCCCGAGGCCGAGCGGCATCACTTGCAGGCCTGTGCGGCCGACCGGGCGGTGCAGTGGCAGCATGAGGCGGTTCTCCTTTCGAGGGGATGAAGGACGCGCATCGCCGCCTGCGCCTCAGGTCGCGCGGTGGCGGTCCCGCGTGGTTGCCGCGGCAGAAATTTCGCCCGGCCCGGGGCCTTCCTCTGGGGTCCCCGGGAGCCGATACCCTCTTGAGGTCCGAAGCTACTCCCATGACGCGTGAGGCTGCGCCGTACCTCTTGGACGTACGGCGGTCGGCCCGCTGTTCCCTCGCGATAGGTGACGATGCGTCCCAAGTCCTCCGGGATGGCGACGCAGATCACGTCTACACGGTAGACCGCGGGCAGGAGCCGCGGGTGGGGATGCGGACGGGGCCAGCGGTGAGGCGCCGGCTCCGGAGGTATCCAGGCCTCCGCCTCCTCTGGCACCCGCACGTCGGCGTCGAAGGCCAAGCCCTGCCCGTCGATGGCGCTCAAGATATCGAGGGCGGCATACCCGGCGTCCATCGCCATGCGATGCGCAGGGACCCCCGCGCCCAGCCCAGCCCAGCCCAGCCGCACCTGGGTGGTAGCGGAAAGTCTTTGGGAATAGACGGTTGCGTTGGGCGGTGCAGCCAGCCTACAGCTAACGTACACAAGGGATCGCCGGATTAAGACAAACCGATAAGATGCGTTAATACTGGCCCGCCTCCTACATAGCGAGGAACTCCGGCATGGGTCCCGGCCGAGGCCCGCGAGGCCCTCGGCGACCTACTGCACGGATGCTGCAGTGGACGTGCTGAGGCGCGCGCACCGACTTCTGAAGTTCCTCCTGCGTCTGGGATACCAACTGCCGGAGGGGGGGACCTTGGCGCAGTCGTGGTTTTGGGAGTTGCTGACGAGAGCAAAGTCCCTCCATGTTTCCGGCGGTCACTGAGGCACTTCAAACCACGCCAAGCCGCCATGGGTAAACATCTTCGTGGAGAACAGCGATTGCCGGCTCGGGTTTGTGATAGTCATATCGCGAATCCAGTACTGCCTGCCGCAGCAGTTCCGAAAGCCGACGGTTCCGCGGTAAAAGCCCGTGTAGGTTTGCATGCCAGCCGAAACACCGTCAATGGAAGTTGTATAATGTGACCCCGACATTTGAATCTGAACGTCATGCCAACCTCCTGGTTTATAGTCCGGGACATTGACTGTTTTCGTGGCGACCGCCGTGTACGCGCCCTTGACTACCCCCCAATAACTCACCTGGGGCGGGGCCGTATCCCGAATATCCACGAGCATATAGTTCTGATCATCAAACCCCCGGACAGCAATTTCGGCATACCCTCCCGCCACTACCTTGTACTGAAGGTTGAGGGTGTAGTTACCCCAAGCAGTACCGCAGCGCAGAAGGCCGACGATATTACCACTGGGTCCCGCGGTTGCAAACAGGCCGCTCGTTCCGACATGCCATGCATAGTGGGCATAGACGGGATACTGTGGTCCGGGCGTCGCCGGACATGGGGTGTCCTTAGCCGGGACCGCGGCTTCTGCTGCTTGGGTCGACGGCCCGTTTGAAGAGGATGTCGCATCGGATGTGCCAGACAGCACTGCCTGAGACTGGCTCACTGCGGGCCCGCAGGCTACCGATACTAGCGCCACTCCCGCGACAACGGCGCCAGCCAGCGATCGTGGGTACAGCAGTTGCAGCCAGCGCATCACCTTCCTGTATCGTGCGCAAAGATCGTCCACAACTCGTATCAGGGCGTGTCTCATCGTTATTCGCACCTCCGCAGGTCTCACGCTTGGCCGATTTGCTCGAAGATGTTGGGAGTGAACGAAATATTGTCAAAAACCGCCTGAACGGTACCCTTGCCCCCAAACGATCCGTTCCCGGCGGATACGCACAGGCCGATCCAGCAACCGGGGAGATTATTCATCTGTAGGGACTTGGTCGTTGTCTTGCTCCAGTGGACGCCGTCCTCCGACGTGGAGAGCGTCCAAATGGCTCCCGCCCGCTTCATCTGAAGCCACAGGGGGCGGCGCAAGTAGTTCTTATGGGGTGAGACGTTTGATTTGGTCAACACCATCGGTCCAATGGCTCCGGTGGTGGTCGTCAACTCTGATTGGGAGATCACCTGCACCCCCTGCCCCACGGCGGCCCGCATGCCGGCTTGAACTCCGTTCTGTCCGCTGACAACGACAAAGACATCAACCGAGTCGTCACTCAGGTCTGAGCGGGCCATCAGCCCGGCCACGCATTCCCCGGGCAACTGCGGACAATCCACGTTAGATAAAGACACAATCCGGCACACAAACGTGGCCGTCCTCGCCGTAGATGCCATGCAAGCGAACACGCAACCGTCGTTGCCGCTAAGCACGGACGAGCCGTTTCCGGCGATGGTGAATACTCCCTTATTCACTTCCACCAAGCCTTTCGCCGCCACTGATCCGGGGGTGCCACGCCCAGCAGTTGGTGGGCTCGCCAAAGACCCGTTGCCCTGCAGACCAGCCGCCAGACGCGTATCGTATGCAACATCCATCTGAGCTGTATTCTCCAGGGCATTTACTTGTGTCGTCGCCTGTCGCATGGCTGCTTGAACGGAGGCCGTCCCGGCCACCGCCTTCGCAAACCATTGGCCGATGATTTGACTACCCTGCTGCAGTTGTGGCTGAGGCAACAAGCCTGGCACGGCAATACCCGAGTGGAGCGCATCGGTGAACACGCCGATGTTTTTGTCCGCAAGCACCGGGGCAACTGCTAGGATCTTGGCTTCCCATTCTGGAAGGAGCGACTTGAGCGTAGGCAAAGTAAGAAAGATATTCATCATGCCCCGCTGCCAGTGCGGGGATAGCGCCACGAACTTGAGGAGTTCGAAGGCTAGGTCCTGTTGCTTGGTCGTTGCGCTCACTGACCAGAA
>DAHWHT010000150.1 GCA_027335515.1 Clostridia bacterium | reverse complement strand
TGCGGCCAGACCACCTCGGATGTTACGGCTATGCACGAGCGACCTCGCCGGTGATGGACGGACTGGCCAAACGTGGCATCCGCTTTGAGAACTACTACACCAGCGATGCCCCCTGCCTGCCCTCGCGCACGGCGCTGTTTGGTGGCCGTTTCGGCATCCACAACGGTGTGGTCGGCCACGGCGGCACCGCCGCCGACCCCTTCGTGCAGGGCGCAAGCCGCGGCTTCCAGAGTTGGCTCGGCCGTCACAGCTGGATGGCGTCCCTGCGCCAGGCCGGCTACCGCACTGCCACGGTCAGCACCTTCGGCGAGCGGCACAGTGCGTGGCATTGGTACGCGGGTTTCCAGGAAATCTTCAACCACGGCACGATGGGACAGGAATCGGCCCACGACGTCCTGCCCTATGCGGAGGACTGGCTGGCGCGCCACGCGCGCGAGGATCGCTGGTTTTTGCACGTCAACCTCTGGGATCCGCATACCCCATACCGCGTCCCGTTGGAGTATGGGGAACCGTTCGCCACCCTGCCCCCGCCCGACTGGCTGACCGAGCAGCGGCTCGCGGCCCACCGCGCCAGCTACGGCCCGCACAGCGCCTGCGAGCCCACCGGCTGGGACACGAACGCCAACGCCGCCCGGCGGTATCCGCGCATGCCCCAGGAGATCGACAGCCTGGGGGCGTTCAAGCGCTGGATTGACGGCTACGACACCGGCATCCACTACGCGGACGCCCACATCGCGCGGCTGCTCGACGCGCTGGACGCGGCCGGGGTGCGCGATGAAACGCTCATCATCGTCAGCGCCGACCACGGAGAAAACCAGGGCGAACTCAACGTGTATGGGGACCATCAGACGGCCGACCACATCACCTGCCGCGTGCCGCTGATCGTCACCGGCCCCGGGGTACCCGCCGGCGCGGTCGACCGCGGTCTGCACTACAACGTGGACCTGGCGCCCACCATCTGCTCGTTGCTGGGCGCCCCGGTTCCCGAAGCCTGGGACGGGCAGAGCTTCGCCGACGCCCTGCGCGGGGGAACGGCCGCCGGCCGACCGCACCTGGTGCTGAGTCAGGCCGCCTGGGCCTGTCAACGCGGGGTGCGCTTTGACGACTGGCTGCTGCTGCGCACCTACGAGCCGGGGCTCAAGGCCTTCGCGCCCGTGATGCTCTTTGACGTGGCGCACGACCCCCACGAGGTGGACGACCTGGCCGACCGACGACCCGAGGTGGTCGACGCGGGCCTGGCGCTTTTGGAGCGCTGGCAGACGGCGCAGATGGAAACCTCGGCCCAGGCCGTCGACCCGATGTGGACCGTGGTGCGGGAGGGCGGCGCCCACCACACCCTCGGGGAACTCGATCGCTACTGCCGCCGGTTGGAGGCCACGGGACGCCAGGCGCACGCACAGCGCCTGCGGGCCGCGCGGCGCGCCTGAACCCGACGGGCCCGCGGGCGGCGACTCGCGTCAGCCGGCCGCGGGCCCGTCCACGGCCGCCACGAGGGCGTTGTGGAAACCGGCCCGCAGGGCAGGCATGGCCGCCAGGCCGAGGGCGCGGCCCATGTGCACCCCGTTGGTCAGGAGCACCGCCCAAAGATCGTGGCCGGGGTCGATCCAAAGGCAGGTGCCGGTGAAGCCGGTATGGCCAAAGACCCGCTTCGTCCAGAGGTCGCCGCAGGGAGCACCCTGCCGCCCGGCGCCCTGCCAACCGAGGGTGCGGCAATCGTCTTCGCGCACCACGGCCGGGGCCGTCATGCGCGCCACGGCCGCCGCAGAAAGGATGCGGATCGGCGCGCCGCCCGTCGGCGCACCGCCCAGTCCGCCGGCCCGCAGCATATCCGCAAACCGTGCCAGATCACCCACCGTGGCGAACAGGCCGGCATGGCCCGCCACCCCGCCGAGCGACCGGGCGTTTTCATCGTGCACCACGCCGCGCAGGTACCCGGCCGGCTGGGGGCCCCGGTCCTCGGCCCACTCGGTGGCGGCGGTGCGGGCAACCGCAGCCGCCGGGGGGTTCCAGCCGGTATCCCGCATGCCGAGCGGTCCAAAGATCTCCGCCTGGCAAAAGGCGTCCAGGGGCATCCCCGCCACCTCCTCGACGGCGGCGGCCAGGAGGATGAAGCCGATGTCGCTGTATACCATCCGCTCCCCGGGTGGGGCGGCCAGCGGCACGCGCCGGGCGGCGGCCAGCCGTTGCTCCCGGCCGCCCGCGACGCGGCGCAGATCGAACCCGGCCGGGAGGCCGGAGGTATGGGTCAACAGGTGGCGCACGGTCACCCGGCGGCGCCAATCGGGGGCCTCCCCGGGGGCCGGCGTCCCAAACCCCTCCAGAACCTCTTCCAGCCGCAGCCCCAGGCGCAGCGAACCACGCTCGATCAACCGCCAGGCGGCGGTCGCCGTGCCGACCACCTTGGTCAGCGACGCCAGGTCAAAGAGCGTGTCGACCGCGGCGGGGACGCGCTCGGCCGGCGGGTCGTAGACCGCCCAGCCAAAGGCGCGCGGTTCCACCGCCACGCCGCCGCGCCCCACCGCGGCCACGGCGGCCGGCACCGACGCCGTGCCGGTGCTGCGCCGCAGCACCTCCCACGCCTGCTCCAGACGCTCCGGCGCGAATCCCGCATCGGCGGCCGATCCAAAACGCACGCCCGTCCCCCCTGCTCCACGGGCCGTGCGACCTACGCCAGACCCTCCGGCGCCAGCGGCGGCCCGAACGCCATGCCCTGGCCGAGGGTCACCCCGCACTGGCGCAGCGCCGCCCGCTCCGCCGGCGTGGCCACCCCCAGGGCGACCGCCTGGGCACCCGTACGCCGAGTGTAGTAGCAAAGGGACTCGATGTAGGTGCGGCGGCCAAAATCGCGCTCCACGCCGCGGATCAGGGACGCCGCCAGCTTGACGTACGCCGGCTGCAGTTCCACCAGGGCCTGCGCTCCACCGCTGGCGCCAAAGTGGTCTACAGCCAGCAGCACGCCTCCCGGGCCGCGCTCGGCCCGGCGCAGCACCTCGGACAGTCCCTGTGCGGCGTTCAATTCCAAGACCAGGCCGCCGCCCGCCACACCAAAGCGCCGCGCCAGCGCCGCCGCCGCGGCCAGGAAACCGGCGCGGCGCAGGGCGGCGGCGTGCACATCGCAAAACAGCACGCCCATACCGACGCGCCACGCCCCCAGGGCGGCCTCCAGCCGGACCAGGTCCACGGCGGCGGCCGCAGCCGGATCGCCGCCGTCGGTCGTGAGCGCGCCGCCCGGCCCCAGCACCTGCGCCTCATACCCCACGACGCGCCGTTCTGCGTCCAGGGTACCCATCGGTTCCAGGCGTACGGAGAGCCGCCGCTCTGCCAGCAGCCGCCGCGCCTCCACCGGCTCCGGATCCGGACGCGGCGTCGGAGCGCGCCCCGCAAGCGCCTGCAGCCGCAGGGGCTGCGGCGGCGCCATCGGCAGGGCGCGGCCGAACCCCGGTGCGACGACGGCCGCCAGGCGCGCGAGCCGCAACCGCTGGCGGAGGCTCGGACGCCGCGCCCGGCCGCCCTCCAGATCAATGACACCGACCACGCGCCGCCCGAGCAACAGGGGTACGGCCAGCTCCCAGCGGGCCCCGGGCACCCCGGGGATGTAGCGGGGGTCGTGGGCCACATCGGCAACCCAAACCGTGCGGGCTTGGCGGGCGGCGGCTCCGGTGATACCGACGCCGATCGGGATGCGACAGCCCAGGCCGCGCTCGGCCCGGAAACCCCGGGTACCGACGACCTCCAGGTAGCCGGCACCCGGGTCACCGACCAGCACCTCGCACGGGGACCCGGGCAGCACCGCCTCGATCCACTCCAGCAGCGCCCGGGCCAGGCGGCGCGGCGGGGCATCCCCGCAGGCGAGGCGCAAAAGGCGCAGCTCGCGCAGCAACGCGACCGGCGCCGCCCCACCGCGACGCGGCCCCGCAGCGGCCGGCCGCCGCACCCGCACCTTGCGCAGGACCACCGCCGCTCTCCCCCCCGGTCGCGACCATTGGAAGATAGCCCAATCTTGCGCCGCCCCGCGCCCCAGGGCAAGCGTATCCAGGAAGCGGCCCGGAGCGCACACACGTGGTATGCTGGCGTCACGGGGACGGGCTACACGCACCCCGGGGGGGATGCAGGCGTGGCAGAGGCAATCCTGCTGGGCATCGGCGCGCTCGGCATCGTGTTTTTCCTGGTCAGCCCGCCGTGGTTTGGTCACCAGGAAGGCGGCCCGAACGACCAGTGACGCCTCCGCCCCCGCCACCGGAAGGCGGCAGCCTGTCCACGCCGGCGGACGCGGTCCGCGCGGGCCGCGCCTCTGCGGCGGAGTTGTGGGCCAGTGTGCGCACCCTGGTGGTCGCCGTGCTGGTCGCCTTGGCCGTGCGGCACTTCGTCCTTTCAACCTATACCGTCGACGGCCCCTCCATGCAGCCGACGCTGTATACGGGAGAACGGGTCCTGGCGCTGCGTTGCGCCTTCCTCTTCGGACCGCCCCGACCGGGCGAGGTGGTCGTGTTTCAACCGCCCATCCCCTCCAGCGCGGACTTCGTCAAACGGGTGATCGCCGTCGGTCCGGCCACGGTGGCGATCCGCGATGGACGCGTGTACGTCAACGGGCGCCTGCAGCACGAACCCTACGTTGCGCCCGGCTTCCGGGGGCACTCCTCCATGGGCCCGACGACCGTACCGGCCGGGGACGTCTTTGTGCTGGGGGATCACCGCACGGACAGCACCGATAGCCGGGTGTTCGGCCCGGTGGCGGAATCGGCGATTGCCGGCCGCGCCCTGGCCGTCTGGTGGCCACTGCGCGATCTGCGCGCCATCAGCACCGCGCAGGCGCCGTTGCGGACGGCCGCCGCGGGTCCTCAAACCTCGAAATCGATCGCCAATACGTCGGCGCACAGCTGACCGATGCGTTCCAGCACCCGCTGGTGCGCCGGGTGCGGCCCGTAGGCGGCCAGTTCCTTCTTGCCGGGAAAGCGCACCCGCAGGCCGATATCATACCCGTGGGCGCGCGCCGGACTGAAGTTGCGCCCGCACTGCAGATCCATCACCCCGGGAATCTCGGCCGCCAGCCCCCGCAGTTCACCGATCAACGCCTCCACGTCCTCTTCGGCCACACCGGACCGCAGGCGCAGGACCACCAGATGCTCCACCACCAGAGCGCACCCCCCTGGCAGGCCGTTCTCGCCCCCGGGCGTTACCCCCTGCCCGCCCTCCGGTGCTACACTGCATCCCATGCCACCTCGCCTCGGCGCACAGATCCTCGACATCCTGCGCGACCGTTCCCTGTCGCCGATCGCGCTGGCGCTCGCGGTGCATGGCGTGAGCCAGGGCATGATCGTGCCGCTTATCGCCCTGTGGCTGGTGCACGACCACGGACTGGGTCCGCCGGCCATCGCCGCCTACTTCGCCGCCCCCGCCGCCGGCGGGCTC
>DAHWHT010000280.1 GCA_027335515.1 Clostridia bacterium | reverse complement strand
GCCGGGTCCGTCAGCGGCAGCCGATTCCGGGTTGGATGAGGGGTTCGCCGGCACTGTCCGGGGCTCTTGTAGTGGCGCCGGGAGGCGACGGCGGTGAAGATGCAGCCAGGTCAAGGCAAGCCAGACCATGGCGAGGTGGTGGTGGAAACCTGGCCATGACCGGCCTTGATACTCGCCCAGGCCGACCTCCTGCTTGCCGTTTTCGTAGGTGTTGCGCTCGATGATCGGTCGGCGGTGGGCCAGTTGCGCCAACTCTTCCAAGGTGACGCTTGCGGGGCCGGTGATCACAAACTGTTTGGTATCGTCGCTGGCCGGATCGCAGGGGCGCTCCAGGAGCAGCCATAGGGCGGTTCCTTCTTGGTCCTTGGTGGCTGGCAACACGCGAACGGCGGCAAACTCGCGGGCTAGTGGCTTGCCCTCGGTGCCGTAGCGGTAGGCAACTGAGCGCCAGGCCTCTGGCTCCAACGCCTGTCGGATTTCGGCCGCGGTGTGCAGGTGAGGACGCACCGCCGGCGCCTTGCGCGGACGGCCACGCCCAGTGTAGGCGGGGGGTTCAGGCGCAATGGGCAACGCCTCCGCGGCGAGGCGAACCGTGAAGGTGCGCTTGACGCCCAGACAGTATGACCATCCCTGCTCGTCCAACTGACGCATCAACTTGAGCTCGCCGTAACCAGGGTCGCCATACACCCGGTTGATCCCCACGCCCCAGCCCGCCACCCGCTGCAGCAATCCCCATGCCAACTCCAGTTTGGTCTGAAACCGCACCTTATCGGGGATGCGTGCCTGTTTACGCCGATGCGTGTCGTTGGCCCAATCCTCCGGCAAGTACAACTGCCCGCACAGGGGTGCGTCGTACATCTCCACGACCCCGTGCAGCGTCACACTCACCTGACCGTTGGCCGTCTTCCCTACGCAGCCCAGATACTGCCGCGCGACCCCGACGCTCCGCTTGCCCTGCTTGAGTTCGCTTACCTCGTCAATCACCACGTCTATCGGCCGGCCCGATACCCCGCAACTCGTCAGGAAGTGCGCCACCCGCGCCGCATCCAAGGTGTCGGCCGACCATGGAGAGCGCACCAGGAAGTCCCACACCCCCTGCTGCGTCGCGCCGGGGATCCCGGCCTCCATTGTCTCGCCGTTCTTTCGCTCCAGGTCACTGAGCAGCCCCAGCAAGTACAAGACCGCTTGATGTTCTGTGCCCCGATTCCGGAACACCGCCCCGAACTCTCCCACGTAGCTTCCCAGTTCGTCCGGCGTCGTGACGGACACCGCCGGGACCTCTCGCTTTGGCAGCTTGCGCTTCTCGTCCAGGGGCTTGGGCGACCGCGGACCGAACCGCATGGCTCGCATCTGTTCCTCACGCTGAAACTGCGACCATGCGCCTTGCACTTTCGACGTCATATAGTTGTCCATACTATCGCCATTCGACATCGACCTGCCAAATCATGGGTTACTACCGAAAAAACTTTGCGCCTAGCCTTTAAGCATACCATCATCCACCCTTTGGGTGATCAGCCGACCATCGCCGATGGGCGGCGACACCAGCGCTTGGGACAGTACTAGGGAGGTGGTGATAAAGGGGTTCAGGGAGGGCGGAAGTCCCTACGTTTCGGGGTGCGGGGGCGGGAACGGGGCGGTAGATCATCCTTTGTTGTCGATGCGGGGGCTCTATAGCGCCTCGTTTTGGATCACTTTGGTGGATTCTCACTTCATTCGGCCATTTGGGCACAGTGGGGCCTGAAGACCCCTTTCGGTCGCAAGGCGGAGCCCAGTACGCGCACGAGTTCCTCAATGTTGTGCATGGCCGCCACCATGGACAACTGCCAGCAGACGCGTTGCTTCCCCCGGTATCGGGCGTGGCGGCCACCGTGGCGCGTCAACTTTTCGTTGACGTGCTCGACGCGGCTGCGCTCGGTATAGTGGACCTGCCACTCCGGTTCTTGCTGGCGCGCCCGCTCCGCCTGCATGCGCGGCTCATCATCGCGGATGGTTACGGTCCGGCCCTTGCCGCCCTTCACGCATACCGGCCGCAGGGGACACCTCGCGCAGGTTTCGTCGGCGAACTTCACCTGCTGAGACGGCTTGTGCCCGGAGATCTCCTTCTTTGGCTGGTAGGAGACCGTCTGACCGGCTGGACACGT
>DAHWHT010000057.1 GCA_027335515.1 Clostridia bacterium | reverse complement strand
GGACGCCGCGCCGGGCCGCGCCGAGCTCGACGGCGAAAAAGAGCAGCCAGGCGGCACCTCCGGCCACCCACCACGACCAGAGCCAGGCGCCGAAAGCCAGGACCAATTGGCGCACGGATGCACCCCCCGGGAGGTTCGGGACCGCAGGCGGCGGGACCGCGACCGACCACCACCTGTGAAGCTGGACCAAGCTTCCTTCGCCGTCTGCGGGCGGAATCCCACCTGCCGTCGTCAAGTCGGGCAGGGCGGTCGGCAGCCGGCACGAAACGTTGTGACCGCACGAGACGGGCCTGGGGGCGATGCCTTGGGAACGGTACTGGACGGAGGGGTCATTGCGCAACGGCACGAACGGCTCGCGGCTGCGGCCCGGGCCTATCTGGATGGCCCGGGTTCCGAACTGCCGGGGCTGCGCCGGCTCGGTCGGGCGTGGACGGGCGCGGGGGTGGTGCTCTGCGGCGCGCACACGCTGGGCCGGACGGACCGACAACTGCCCTGGGAGTTGGAACTGCTGCTGACCGACGACGATTGGCGCCGGCTGGGAGCGGCGCGGCCGTCGGAGTTGTTTTGGCGGGATCCGCGGCCGAAACCCCCCGTTCAAGTGCGGGTGCGCAGCGCCGCCTGGCTGCGGACCCGCCTGGCGGAGCCGGCGACGCTGTGGCTGTTCCAGCGGGGGACGATCGTGCGGGACCCGGACGGGCGGGTGGCCGCGCTGCTGCAGGCCGCCGTCTCCGCCCTGCGCGGGGAGCTTCCCACCCTCGTCGCCACGCGCTACCGTACCCTGCGGGGCGGACTTGGAGACGCGCAGCTTGCCGCGGATCCGCTCGGTGCGCGGCTGGCCCTGGCGGCGGCGGCGCGCGCCGCCCTGGAACTGGCCGTGCTGGCGCGCGGGGAACCCTATCCGCCGGCACCGTGGTTGGCCGGCCACGTCACCGCGGTGGTTGCCGAGGGGGAGCGGCTCGTCGCGCTCTGCGCGCGGCTGGTGGGCGCCGGGGCGGCGGTGCCGGATGCGGTGGCCGAACTGCGGCGCACCTTGGATGAACTGCTCGACGGCGCTGGGTATGGGCCGGACCTGGTCCAGGCATACGCCCGGCTGCGCTAGCCGGGAGGGCGACCACCGGCGGGCGGGGGGGGTGGCGGCGTGCCGAATCGGCTCGGGGATGAAGCCAGTCTCTATCTGCGTCAGCACGCCGACCAGCCCGTGGAATGGTATCCCTGGGGGCCTGCGGCCGTGGCTGCGGCGCGCGGCGGGGATCGGCCGGTGCTGCTCAGCGTCGGCTACGCGGCCTGCCACTGGTGCCACGTCATGGCACACGAGAGCTTCGCCGATCCGGACGTGGCCGGCGTGCTCAACCGGGCCTTCGTCGCGGTCAAGGTGGACCGCGAGGAACGCCCGGACGTCGACGCCTTGTATCAGGGGCTGTGCCAGGCAGTCACCGGTCAGGGCGGCTGGCCGCTGACCGTGTTTTTGACGCCGGAACTGCACCCCTTTTACATTGGCACCTATTTCCCTCCGCAGCCGCGCTGGGGTCGGCCCGCCTTCGTGCAGGTCGCGGCGGCGCTGGCCCAGGCCTGGCGGGAACGGCGCGGCGAGCTGGAAGCCGTGGCGGCGGAATGGACGCGGGCCATGACGCGGGTGGCGACCGCTTCGCCACCCGCCGCGGCGGCCCCGCCCGACCTCGACGTGGTGGACGCCGGCCAGGCGTTGTTGCTCGACGCCGACCGCGAGCACGGGGGGTTTGGCGCGGCGCCGAAGTTCCCGTCCTGTGAATCCCTGGACGTGCTGTTGCGGGCCGGGGGGGAGGCGGTGGACCATGCCGTGTTCACCCTGCGCGCCATGGCGGCCGGGGGTATGCGCGATGCGGTCGGCGGCGGGTTCCACCGCTACAGCGTTGATGCGCAGTGGCGTGTGCCGCACTTCGAGAAGATGCTGTACGACAACGCCTTGCTTCCCATGGCCTATCTGGCGGCCTGGCAGCGTTGCGGGGATGACGCGCTGGCCGAGGTGGCCGCCGATACGCTCGACTACCTGATGGCGCGCCTGCAGGGACCGGACGGCGGCTTTTTCTCCAGCGAGGACGCCGACAGCCTGGACGGGTCCGGCAGCCTGGCCGAAGGCGCCTACTACACCTGGACCCGGGCGGAGGTGGAATCCGCCTGCGGCGACGCCGCGACGGCGCGGGAGGTTGCCGCGCTGCTTGGAATCGGCGCCGCCGACCTGGAGAGCGGGCGCAGCGTGCCGCAACTCCGGGGGAGTCCCGGACCCGACTGGCCAAGGCAACGCGCGCTTCTGGCGGCGTTTCGGGCCCGGCGCCCGCCGCCGGCCGTGGACGACAAGGTGCTGACCGGCTGGAACGGCCTGGCCATTTCGGCCCTGGCGCGGGGTGGGCGCATGCTGGCACGGCCGGCGTATGTGGCGGCGGCGATGCGCGCGGCTGAACTGCTGATCCGGGTGGCGCGGCGACCGGACGGCGGGCTGTGGCGCCGCTACCGCCGTGGCGCGGCGGGCGTGGCGGCCACCCTGGAGGATTACGCCTACCTGGGATCGGGGCTCCTGGACCTCTACGAGGCGACGTTCGATACCCGCCAGCTCGCGGCCGCCTTCGACCTGGCACACCAAGCCGTGGCGCGCTTTGCGGACCCAGGCGGCGAAGGGTTCTTTCTGACGGAGGCCGTGGATCCGGGCGATCCCAGCGGCGTGGCCCTGCCGACGCGGCCAAGGGACACCGGGGATGGCGGCACGCCGTCGCCCCAGGGGGTGTTGGTGCAGGTGCTGTTGCGCCTGCAGCCGTACGTGGACGACCGGCGCTTTGCGCAAACGGCTGCGGCGGTGCTGCGGCGGTATGCGCCCGTCGCGCGGCGGCAGCCCCGCGGCCTCTCCACCCTCCTTTGCGCCCTGGACCTTCAGCGCCGCGGACCGGTCGAGGTGGTCCTGGCCGGGGACCTCGGCGACGCACGGCTGCAGGGGTGGTTGGACCGGCTGCGGCGGCTGCCCATCCCGAACCTGGTTCTGAGCCGGGTCGACCCGGGCGGTGTGCCGGGGCTGGCCGCCGAGCCGCCGCTCTGGCGGGGGCGCCGCGCCATCGGCGGCCGCCCGACCCTTTGGGTCTGCCGCGACGGCACCTGCCTGCCGCCGACCCACCGTTTCGAGGACGTGGCGGCCGCCCTCGGTGCCGCCGACGCCGGTGGGTGAGTGCGCGGGCGGCGGCGGGGTCGAAGCGGATTGCGGGCAGGGGAGTGCGGCAACCGGCGGCGAAGGTGCACGAACGGGCCGGACGCGCGGTCGGGCCCGTGCCCGGGGGGGATGCGCGTGGAGTCCGGTCAGCTGTATATCGATGGAGGCTTCCGAGAGGCGGCGGATGGTGGCAGGGCCGATGTGATCAACCCGGCCACGGGGGAGGCCGTCGGTTCCATGGCTCAGGGCGGTGCGGCGGATGCGCGCGCGGGCGTGGCCGCTGCCGCCGAGGCCTTCGCTTCGTGGGCGGCGACGCCGGCCCCGGAGCGCGCGGCGGTGCTGCGGCGCGCGGCGGAGCGGATCCTGGAACGGCGCGACGCGATTGCCGCCCTGATGACGTTGGAGCAGGGCAAGCCCCTGCGGGAGGCGTCCGGAGAGGTCGCCATGACCGCCGACTACTTCCAGTGGAACGCCGAGGAGGCGCGCCGCATTTACGGCGATCTCATCCCGGCTTCCACGCGGGGCAAGCGGCTGCTGGTCCTGCGCCAGCCGGTCGGTGTGACGGCGGCCATCACGCCATGGAACTTTCCGGCTTCGATGATTGGCCGCAAGTTGGCGCCGGCGCTGGCCGCCGGTTGCACCGCCGTCGTCAAACCGGCGCCGGCAACCCCGCTGGTGGCCTGCGCCATCTTCCAGTGCCTGCACGACGCCGGTCTGCCGGCGGGGGTCGCCAACCTGGTCGCGGGTCCGGCGGAGCCCATCGGCGAGGTGTTTCTCACCGATCCGCGGGTGCGCAAGATCTCCTTCACCGGATCGACGGCGGTCGGCAAGATGCTGCTTGGCCGCGCCGCCGCGCAGATGAAGAAGGTCTCGCTCGAGCTTGGCGGGCATGCGCCGTTTCTGGTCTTTGCCGACGCGGATCTCGACCAGGCGGTGGAGGGGGTGGTCTCGTCCCGCTTCCGCAACGCCGGTCAGACGTGCATCTGTGCCAACCGTCTGTACGTGCAGCGGGACATCGCCGCCGCCTTCTCAGAGCGCCTGGTGGCGCGGGTGCGGTCCCTGAAGGTCGGGCGCGGCGACGACCCGGCGGTGGATGTCGGGCCGCTCATCGGGCAGGCGGCGATCGAGCGGGTGCGCGCCCAGGTGGAAGACGGCCTGGCCCGGGGCGGTCGGCTGCTGTGCGGCGGCGGGGCGCTGCCGGGGCCCGGCTACTTCTTCGAGCCGACGGTCCTTGCGGATCTGCCGCCCGAGGCCCTGCTGCGCCACCAGGAGACGTTTGGGCCGCTGCTCGGGCTGTGGTCGTTCCAGGACGAGGCCGAGGCCGTCCGGCTGGCCAACGACACGCCGTACGGTTTGGCCGCCTACCTGTATACGCGGGACCTCGGGCGCGCGGTCCGCGTCAGCGAGGCCCTGGAGTATGGGATCGTGGGGGTGAACGACCCGGTGCCCGCGACCGTCCAGGCCCCCTTTGGTGGCGTCAAGGAAAGCGGTATGGGCCGCGAGGGCGGCTACGAGGGCGTCCTGGGCTTTCTCGAGACCAAGTTCGTCTCCCTCGCGGTGCCGTCCTGACCGCGGTGCCGATGGCCGCGGGGTGCGGCGGCGGCCGTACCCCGCCGGCCGCCCGGCCGTCAGGAGCGATCGCGCGGTTCGAGCCCGAGCCAGGCCGCGGCGGTGCCGCCGAAGATGCCCGCCTGCACGTCGGCGGGCACGTCGCACAGTTCGCAGATCCGCCGCTGATCGGCCAGCGCCGCCGCCAGGTCGCGAAAATGGACGTCGCTGCCGAAGACGACCTTGCGGAAGGCGTCCGGCCAGTACAGTTGCGCACGGAACCACGACGGCGCCTGGCGGTTGCGCCAGCCCTGGGGTGAACCGCTCCAGTCGACCCAGACGTTCGGGTGGTAGCGGGCCAGCATCGCCGCCTCCTCATGCCATGGCACGCCCATGTGTGCGGCCACCAGCCGCAGGCGCGGGAAGCGGCGCGCGACCAGGTCCAGACAGACCGGGCGCATCCAGTCCGAGGAGATCGGAACGCTCAGGTCCAGGTCGGTCACCAGCAGGAAGCCGGTGTGGAACAGCATTGGCAGCCCCAGCGCCTCGGCCCGCGCATAGACCGGCCAGAAGGACGGGTCGTCGTAGCGGGCCGTGGGCCGGGTCGTCTTGAGGCCGACAAAGCCCTGCGCGGCGAGGCGGTCGACGGCCTCGGGTCCGTCGGTCCCCAGGTGGAGGACCCCCAGGCCGAGGATCGTTTCGGGGTGGCGGCGCATGGCGTCGGCCACGGCGTCGTTGCCGGGGGACAGGTCGCCCAGCCAGTTGCGCGAGGGCAGCCCCAGCCCGCTGCAGCAGACGCGGTCGACGCCCGCCGCGCGGCACGCCTCGACCAGGCGGTCGGCGTAGTCCGGCTCGTTGAGCAGGTGGTGGTGGAAGTCCACGATCATCGGGCCGGCCCCCCCGCGGCGGCGGCGTCGGCGTGGGTGGGCGCGGCGGTCTCCGGGTCGGCCGTCAGGGTGTAGTCGGGGTGGCCTGCCAGCAGCGTCACCGGCCAGGCGACGTCCGGCGGCGAAAACAGGGCGCGCCGCAGGACGCTGCGCTGCCAGGTGCCGCCGTCGGCATACAGGCGCAGCCTCCTGGCCGCCCGGATCTCCGCCAGGCCGACGGTGACGGCGTGGGTGGGAAAGTTCGCGAGGTCGCCCCCGTTGGCGCGAATGCTGTTCATGACGACCGTCTCGGGCGTCAGGGCCACGACGCGCGTCGGGGCGTCCGCCAGCGTTTCAGGCTCCGGTCGGCCGTGGCGCAGGTCGGGCGGCTCGTTGAAGGCGACGTGGCCGTGGATGCCGATGCCGCCGAAGCAGGCGTCGACGCCCCCGGCCTCCGCGAGCGCCTCGCTGTAGGCCGAGGGCCGCTGGGGGTCGGGGAAGGATACCGCCTCGGGCTTCAGACCGGACCGGTGCAGCGGCGCCAGGGCCTCAAGCAACCAGCCGCGCAGCGACAGTGGGTGGTCGGCGGGCAGCCAGCGGCCGTGCACGTCCAGGTATTCGTCCATGCCGAACAGGCGCACGTGGTCCAGCCGCAGGCGCTGCTCGAGGCAGAGCCGCACGAACTCCGCATACTGTCCCCGCGGGCCCACGGGCACGATCAGTCGGCAGGGGCGGTCGGCCTCCGCCGCGGTCCGCACCTCCTGGAGCATCGCCTCGGCCGCGTCCCGATACAGCGCGGCGCGGTCCGCCGCCAGCCGCAGGCGCACGGGCCCGGCGGCGGTTGCTGCTACCAGGACGTCGGG
>DAHWHT010000264.1 GCA_027335515.1 Clostridia bacterium | reverse complement strand
ACGCACCGCCGCATGCTCTCGTCGCCGTCGGGGAAGGCCTCGGGCTTCCACCGGAAGTGTCCCCACGTCGCGAAGGGGTCGCCGTGGTAAACATAGCCCAGCCCGGCTGCCTCCACGGCCGCCAAGGCCTCGTCCAGCGTCCCCTCCGTGAAGTCGGTGATCACATAGGAAGCAGTCGCGGCGCGCGCAGTCTTCGCCCAGACGCCGTCCAGCAAGGGGTGCGGTAAACCCTCGGCGACCTCGATACGGCCGATCACCTCCAACGCGTCCTCGCCGTGGCACGCAAAAAGCGCCACCCCGGAACCGACCAAAGCACCGTCGGGCACGCCTGGCCCGCGGTCTAGCGCGTGCGCCTGGAGCAGGCTACCACCGGGCACCGGCCAAGCGGCGCACTGCTCATACCCGTCACGCGTGGCGGAACCCGCGGGCTTGACCGGCACCTCACGGTAGCACGACGGTATCCCGGCCAACGTCCAGTAGTTGAGGGCTGAGAGCCCGATGGCCACGTCGCCGTCACGCGCTACACCCACCTTCTCTCCGATGACCTCACCCACCGTACTGGCGTACGGTCCCCAGAGAACCGCCTCCGGCTCGGCGCCACCGATGGACGTCACCTGGAGACGCAGGTGCGAACCGCGCTCGGCGATGCCCAACTGGACCCAGGCCCCGCTGGGTGCATAACGCAAGCGGATGCCGTCGTCCGTGGAAGCGACCGCCGCGGGGTACTCCACTTTTCCTTCCACGACGATAGACAGCAGCGGACTGGGTTCTCCCTCAATATGGAGCGAACGCCCGGTGCCATGCTCCCGTAAAGCGCTAACCCATCCCCTCGCGTCCAGCACAACATCCATGTTTCCCGCCTGCCACACCCGCAAGACCGGCACCTCCATACGATGCCCCCGCCCCGCGCCAGGGAACGAACCTGGTCGCAATAACGTCGCCCAGCCTGCAGGACACACAGGGAAGCATCTCCGCCACATCCTCACCTTGCCACGCCACGCGACTACCCGTGCTGCTACTGACCACGCGGGATGAGACCGAACAGCGGCCCCGCTCCTCACGCTATTGGAGAGGCCCGGCGGCCTGCGAAGCCCTGGCGCGGGAGTGGGCGCCGCCGCAGGCTGTCTTTGCCGGGCGGCTTGCCGTTCAACGGCCATACCGCTGCCGCCGGGAACGGCGGCGCCAGAGGCTCGCCCGCCAGGGCCGCCGGGCCGTCGCAGGTGCCGTGGTCAGCGCTTTCGCAAGTAGCGTAATCAGTAGCACCGTGCGGGGGCGTTTCGCACCGCGCTCGCCCCACGTCGCCTCCCAGCGCGTCGGCGTTGGCGCGTCACGCCCTCGCGCCCATGCCGTGCTCCGCAGCGCACCGCGTGCCAGATCCCCACCGGGCCCCCCTGCCCGCGACATCGCTTGTGGGCTTCCGCAACCAGCGGCGCAGCCGACTGACCGATGCCGCCGGGCCGCCTTCAAAGTTGGGAAAACGTCGCCCACCGGGGCGGCCCACGAAAGGTTGACCCAAGCCCCCATGCCAGCGTTGCGGGCGCCACGCGGCATGAAAAAGGCAGGACCGACTCGCGCGCCGCCGTCTAGTAGGTCGCTGGCGGGCGCACCTACTACCGGCGCTGGTCCCAGCGGCCCTTCTTGCGGACGCCGAATCCACCCCTGCCGGTGCCCTCTGGGCCGGGAACAAGCGCGGCACCCGCCACCGGATCCCCGGCGGGTGCCGCGCCAGCCCGCCACCCGCGCGAATAGTCCGCCTGCGTCACCCGATCTGGTAGAAGCGCGCTGGCGTAAAGCTGACTTGATCAAAGACGGCGACGATCTTGTGCTTGACATCGGGGTCGTGGGGCGTTACGAAAATCCCAACCCAGGCGCCCGCTGCCGCGATCGTCCAAGGGCTGCCGGCCTTCAACCAGGTGCGACCATCGAGAGAACTGTATGCGTACCAGGTGTTGTAGCGTTGGACCAACCGGAGCCAGACTGGCTTAAGCAGGTAGTTCTTCTGCACGCTCTTCGTGCTGGTGAGCAGGTTCACCGGCTGCAGCAGCCCCGGGGTCAGCCCTGCGGTTTGGTCTACCTGTTTCATCCCTGCCACCGTCCGACCCTCCGTGTGGATACCGCGATCCAACGATACCGCAACGCTCGCGTCCGCCGCCTGACTGCTCAAGGCTGCGCGCGCCATTAACCCGACTTTCGCTCCTGTTCTGACGGCCACCCCGGCGACCGGACCAATGCTCAGGACGCGGCAAGTGAAATCGCCCTTAACCGCGGTCCAGGGTAAACAGCCAAAGGTCAAGCCGTCCGTAGTCTGGGTCACACCCTGGCCACTTCCGACGACGGTGTACACGTTGCCCTTCACGACCACATCCGCCGCGGGCACGAGGGTCGCGGGTGAACCAAGTCCCTGAACCGGCGGCGTCGGAAACGTCTCGGTTCCGTGCGACCGCTCTATCTTGGCCACCACAGCGTCCGTCGCCGCCGCCTCGTTCGACGCTGCGGCATCCGCCTCCTGGGCGGCGTTAACCTGCTGCGCCGCGACACGGAGGGCCGCAGAGAGATCCTGCTTGTGCTTGAACGCAGAAGAGATAGCCCCATCTATAATGCCGTCCATCGTTCCATCGTTGTACTTGAAGAGTCCATTCGCTCGCCCCCAAGAAGCGGCAGCCTGCTGGTAGTACTGCAGGGACTTGCCCCGAAGGGGCGGGGCGGCGGCCTCGACGTAACTCACCCACTCGTCCCACATGGATACCACGCCTGGCGTGCGCAACAGGTACCTAAAGTTAAAGCGCTGCCACCACGGTTCCGCCGTCAGAAACTTCATAAGAGTCCATGCCTGCTCCGGATGATGGCTATACGCGTTCATGAAGTAGGCATCCACGTATTCGAAGGAGAAGCGCCCGTTTGGGAACGCTGGCGGCGGAAGGTATTGCCATTTGATGTTGTGGGCGAATAGCTGCGCTTGCACTGGAACCCAATTCGAGCCGACGTCCATGAAGGTGGCGTTACTCTGTATGCTCCCCGCTGTAGCACTTGTGTGTGGGGTTGCCACATGGTCCCAGTATAGCTGCTGATACCATGCGATACCCTGATAGGCCGACGGCTGATCGATCACACACCGCATGTCATCGGCTGACTGCACGGCTCCACCCCAATAGTGCACTGGGAACGCCATTTCTCCTTCAGACCCAAAACCCTGGCCGACAGCGGTGCCTCCGCTGTTCGTGGGGGCATAGCCAAAGTTGCGTTGACCTCCGGTGATGTATGTTGTGCCGCGATAATACTTCTCCGCTTCCTGATACGTCCAGTCCGGGGACGGATACGGCAGACCCAGGTCATCGAGCTTCGACAGATTGACCGCTTGGATATCTACGTGTACATATGTGGGCAGTCCCCATAAGCCGCTCGCCGTCTCTAACCGAAACATTTGCCCGGGCGACCAAGTGCTGAGGGGTATGTTGTCCCGCTGGAGATAGGGTCGGAGATTTGCCGCCACCGTGCCTGCACGGTACGAGCCCGTCATCCCTCCCTGCCAAATGTCGGGGCCAGCGCCCGCGAGAACACCCGCGGCGCCCGCGTTGGGCGCGGGCCCATATGCCCCTCCCGCGACGACCTTCAGCCCTGGGTTTTGGGACTCGAAGTAGTTGAGGCCGACCTGAATGAGCGCGCCCCAGTGCGGTCCCGCATACGCAGGCCAGCCCGCCCAAGGATTGAACACGAGGGTTACAGGCGCGGCTGCCGCCACGGTGCGCGTGGCCGCTAGCGGGCCAACCAGCGCGGAGCCGACGACGGCAGCGCCCGTGACCGCGGATCGCAGCACGAACGTACGTCGGGGCAGGCGAACGGGCACCCGGTGCATCCCAGCCACCTCTTCTTTCGTGACACATGGAGGACCCCACCTTCGTCAGTTGGCGTCCTCTGCCGCACCGGACCGATCAGAAGGTCCGGGTCCACGCCGCATACTGCGTCTTCGCCCAGCTCTTGAGCACGCTACTCTACCGTGATGTTCGGCGCGCCGATCCGGCAAAGGCCCCCGCGTTCGAGACCCTCACGCACGCGCCTTGCCCAAATTCAAGGCGCCGTCGATCTGCCCCGGGACGGCACGCGACAGCGGACCGTCCCGGTCAGCATTCGCCTCGCCCACCGCGACCCCGAGCAGTACAGACTGCTCGCGCTGCTTGGCTTCCAGCGATTCCACCCGGACCCCGCCATGCCGGCCGCCGCAGGTACGACGCCCCAGACGTCCCCAAACGCTCTGCCGCAGCCCTTTGGACCCCGTGACTCTCAGCCGCGCCCAAACTGCCCTC
>DAHWHT010000146.1 GCA_027335515.1 Clostridia bacterium | reverse complement strand
AGGTTCCGCGTCGGGATGGGTCCCGAGCGGCCCTGGTTGTGCCCCAGCGGGTACGGTGGGGAAGGCCGCTGCGTGCGGGGTCGGCCGAAAACCCGCAGGGGGTCCGCGCGGCGGTCGGAAAGGTAGCAAGGGGCGGTCGCGCGCGACCGGGCCGATCCGGGCAACGGCCGGGGGCTGCGCCGACTTGCGGCGCCGGGTCGCGCAGACCGAGTCCGCCCGCTGCCTGTGGCCCCGCAGAGGGGCAACTTCAAGGCCGAAAAGGGGTGCGGTCCTGGTCGGGGCGGACGTGTGGAAGACCGGGGATCGGTTGGTACACATTTTCTGACCAGGGACGATTCATGACGACGGGCGTGGACAGCGTGCTGTTCATTTTCACGGACCAGCATCGCGCGGATGCGATGGGGGCGGCCGGGGATCCGGTCGTCCGCACACCGAACCTGGACCGGTTGGCCAAGGAAGGTGTGTTGTTCCGCCACACGTACTGCCAGAGCCCGGTGTGCATGCCGTCGCGCAGTTCGCTGTTCACCGGACGATACCCGCACCAGCACGGCATCCTGGGCAACGGCGCCACGATCTGGCCCGACAGCCCCTGCTTTGTGCGCGGGCTGCGCGACGCCGGCCTGCACACCGCCGTGATCGGCAAACTGCACTTCACCTGGCGCCACGACGTCGAAATGCTCTGCGCCCAGCCCCTGCTGTGGCGGCTGGGCTTTTCGGACCCGCACGAGACGACGGGCAAGATGAGCGCGGGCAACCTCCGCGTCAGCGAGTATAGCGAACATCTGCGCGTGCGCGGCCTGCTGGACGGCTTTTACCGCGACCTGCTGCGCCGGGTCGAGGCCGGGCCGGCCAGGGGGGAGCACGGACCGTCGCTTCTGAGCGCCGACGACCATCTGGACGGGTGGATCGGCAATCGGGCGGAACGCTGGCTGCGTGACCACGATGGCCGGCCCTTCTTCCTGTGGGTGGGCCCGCCCGGGCCGCACAATCCCTTTGACCCCCCGGAGCCCTATGCTTCGCTGTACCGCGAGGCCGACATGGCGGACGGCATTCGCACGCTGGCCGATGATCCGCATGCGGTCGGTCGGGCGCGCCACCTCGACGGGGCAGGCGGGGAGGACCGCTTTGCCGTCCGCGCCATCCGCACCCAGTATTACGGCAACATCAGTTTGATCGACGCGCGCATCGGCGCCATGCTGGGCGCGCTGGAGGCCCGCGGCGCCCTGGAGCGCACCTGGGTCGTTTACGCGTCGGACCACGGCGAGTTCCTGGGTGACCGCGGTCTGTGGGGCAAGTCGGAGTTCTACCGTGAGGCGGTGCGGGTGCCGCTGATCGTGCGACCGCCGGACCGCCTGCGGACGGCGCGCCGCGGGCAGTGCTCCGATGCGCTCGTCGAGCTTATCGACGTGTCGCAGACCATGCTGGATATCGCGGGATCCGAAGTGGCGGGACATCAGGGACGGTCGCTGCTGCCGCTGCTCCTGGGCAAGGCACCGCTGGACCACCATCGCGACGCCGTCTTCAGCGAGATCGACCGTCGGCTGATGGTCTGCACCGGACGCGAGAAACTCGCGGTCGAACGCGAGACTCTGGCACCGCTTTCATACTGGGACCTTGAGGCCGACCCGGAGGAGAAGGTCAACCGTGCCCAGGATCCGGCCTGCCGCGATGCGATCGGCCGTCTGATCCGCGACCAGATCCAGCCGTTTCTGCATCGGACCCCGGCCGACATGGGTGAGCCGTGGGGCGTGGTCGCTCCCTACGGCCGCTGGGGGCGCAACCCGCTGCGCGAGCGCTGGTGGCAGGCGCCACCCGCCCAAAGGGCCGAGCGGCGTGCTGCCGGGTCCCGCTAGTCCTGCGCCGCCGGCGGAGCGCGGACGGCGGACGGACGGCGGCGCATGCGGCGGGGTTCCCACGGTGAAACTCCCGGGACCACCCGAGGCCCGACCTCGACCGCCGCCCGCGTCGCGCCCGTGCGGCTTCCGATCCCTACCGCGGCGGTTGGGTTCGCCGCAGCGGCGCGTTTCGCGGAAGGGTTCCGCCAGGGGCGGCGGCGGGGCGGAGCGGCGGTCGCGCGAGGTGTTCGCCACATGAGCTCGAAGGCGCCTTCGGATGATGCATTGGTTGCGCGTTCCCTCGCGCTGGCGGCCGAGTTGATGGAACGAGCCCTGGCCCTGCGCACGCCCGCCCAGCGGCGCCGGCAGTTGCAGATCCGCCGCCTCCTGGGGAGCACCTCGGGTGTGCGGTTGGTCTTCGCCCTGGCCGACCGCGTCCTGCGCCCCGTGGACCCGGCCAGTGCGGCCGCGCAGTTGGCGGACATCACCTCAGGTTCCCTGGACGGCCTGTCGCCAGGGGATGCGGCCCTCCTGCGGCTTGCGGGCCGGATGGCCAAGCGCGCCCCTTTCGCCGTCGTGCCCATCGTCGACGTCCGTTTGCGCCACGAGACGGGCGGGCTTATCTTCCCGGCCGCAGGCCCCCTGCTCGGACGCCGGTTGGCCCGGCTGCGGGGGCTTGGGCTCCGGCCAAACCTCAACCTTCTGGGTGAGGCGGTGCTGGGCGCGGACGAAGCCGGTCGGCGCGTGGCCGCGGTCGAGGCCCTGCTGCGCCGCCCGGATGTGGACTGCGTGTCGGTCAAGGTGTCCGCCGTCGCCGCCGGGCTGTCCCTCGTCGATTTCGAGGGCTCGTTGGCGCGCATCCGTGAACCGCTCGCCCGGCTGTACCGCGCGGCGGCCGCCGGCCGGCCCCCCAAGCTCGTCAACCTCGATATGGAAGAGCACCGCGACCTGGACCTTACCGTGGAGGCCTTCCGGCGTGCCCTGGCCGACGCCGGGGTGTCCGGGCTCACGGCGGGGATCGCCCTGCAGGCGTACCTGCCCGACAGCCACGACGCCCTGTCCCGGGTCCTGGCGCTTGCCCGCGACCGCACCCGGGCGGGCGGCGCGCCCGTGCGGGTGCGCCTGGTCAAGGGGGCCAACCTGGCCATGGAACAGACCGCGGCCGAACTGGCCTGCTGGCCGGCGGCCCCGTATCGGACGAAGGCGGAGACGGACGCGTCTTACAAGGCGCTCCTGGAGCGGTTGCTCGCGGCGGCCGCCGAGGGCACGGTGCGGGTGGGGGTTGCGTCCCACAATCTGTTTGACGTGGCCTTCGCCCTCATACTTGCGGATGCTGTGGGGACTTCCGCGGTGGAGATCGAGATGCTGGCCGGGATGGCGAACCATCAGGCGGCCGCCGTCGCGGAACGAACGGGGAACATCCTGCTCTACACCCCGGTGGTGGCGCGCCGGGACTACCGCAACGCCATGGCCTACCTCGCGCGCCGGCTGGATGAGAACGCGGTCCCCGAAGGATTCCTTCGCCACGCCCTGGACCTGCGACCGGGCACGCCGGCTTGGCAAGAGCAGGCAGAGCGCTTTGCCGCGGCGGTACGCGACCGCCACCACGTCCGCACGGCGCCGTTCCATGCGCAGGACCGCGCCGCGGCGACGCGGACGGGGGTGGATGCCGACGCCGGGCCCGGCCGGTCGGCGCCCCTGGCGCCGGCGCCCCACCCGCAGGCGTCCACCGAACCCGGCGCCCGCGGCCGGCCGCCCTTCGCCAACGAACCGGCCACCGACCTCACCATCGCCGCCAACCGGGTGTGGGCGGCGGCCGTCTTGAGGTCCCCGCGACCGTCCGCCCCGGCCCAGGTCGTGGGCGAGCGCGCGGTGGACGAGGCGGTGGCGCGGGCCGTGGCCGCCGCTGCTGCCTGGGAAGACGCCGGCGTGGGGCGGCGCGCGGACTTCCTGCTGGCCGCCGCCGATGTCATGGCCGCCGGGCGGGGCGAGGCCGTGGCCGCCATGGCGACCGAAACGGGAAAGGTCTTGGAAGAGGCGGACGCCGACGTGGACGAGGCCGTCGACCACGCCCGTTGGTATGCCGCGGGTGCAGGTTCGCTTGGGGTGCTGCTCGCGGAACTCGATGGGGCGGTGCAGAGCCAGCCGCTCGGCCCGGTGGTGGTCGCCCCCCCATGGAACTTCCCGTACGCCATTCCGGCCGGCGGTGCCCTGGCCGCCTTGGCCGCGGGCAACCCGGTGCTGTTCAAGCCGTCTCCCGAGGCCCAGGCGATCGGTTCGCTGCTGGCCCGGCAACTGCACGAGGCGGGGATCAGCGACCAGGTGCTTCAGTTCCTGCCGATGGCCGACGGGGACGCCGCGCGGCGCCTTGTGGCGCACCCGCGGGTGGGTGGCGTGGTGCTGACCGGCTCCCAGGACACGGCGGACCGCTTTGCCCGCTGGGCGCCGCAGCGGCGGCTGCTGGCGGAAACGAGCGGCAAGAACGCCATCGTCGTCGGCGCCACGGCGGATATCGACCAGGCGGTGCGGGACGTCGTGGCATCCGCTTTCGGGCATGCCGGCCAGAAGTGCTCGGCGGCCAGCCTGGCGATCGTGGTCGCTCCGGTGTATGACCGCAGCCCGTTCCTGCGCCAGCTCGCCGACGCGGTCCGCAGCCTGCGCGTCGGGCCGGCGGACGATCCGGCGACGCAGGTGGGTCCGATCGTGGGGCCGTTCACGCCCGCCCTGGAGCGCGCGCTGACGTGCCTGGACCGTGGGGAGTCCTGGCTGGTGCGGCCCGTTCGCCTGGGCGGCGCGGGTGCGGGCCGCGGCGACCGGTGGTCGCCGGGTGTGCGCCTGGGGGTGCGTCCCTTTGCGTGGGCCCACCTGACCGAGTGGTTCGGCCCTGTCCTTGCGGTGCTGCGCGCCCGGGATCTCGAGGAGGCGTTGGCCTGGCAGAATGCGGTGCCGTTTGGGCTGACGGCCGGGTTGGCATCTTTGGACCCGGCCGAGCAGCGGCGCTGGGCCGACGCCGTGGAGGCGGGCAACCTATACATCAACCGCGCCACGACGGCCGCGGTGGTGGGCCGCCAGCCCTTTGGGGGCTGGAAGCGTTCCAGCCGCGGGCCGACGGCCAAGGCCGGCGGGCCCAACTACCTGATCGGGCTGCGCCGCTGGCGGGATGCCCCCGGCTTGGAGGTCTCCACCGAGGACGCCGCGGCCGGCTATGGGCGCTGGTGGTAGCGCCACTTCGGCCGGTCCACGGAGTTGGCGGGCCTGCGCGCGGAGTCCAACGTGCTGCGCTACCGCCCGTTCGCTCCCGGGGTGGTGGTGCGGGCGACGGGCGCCGTGGACGACGCCCAGTTGGAAAAGGCCCTGGCCGCCGCACGCGTGACCGCCACGCCGGTGCGGTTTTCGGTGGGCTCCCGCCAACCGTGTCTGGAGCGGGCGGGGGCACGGGTGGTGGTGGAAAGCGACGAGGCGTTCGCCGCCGGCTGGGCCGAGGGAAACGGGCCCACGGGGGCGAGTTCGGCGGGCGGCGTCCGCTTGCGGCTGCTCGGAGCGACCGCGCCCGTCGTGTATGAGGCGGCCGCCGTGGCAGGTCTCGACGTGCTGGACGAGCCGGTTTGCTCCTGTGGCCGCATCGAACTGGTTCGGTGGCTGCGCGAACAGGTGGTGACCCGCAGCCTGCATCGCTACGGTTCCGTGGTGTATGCGCGGTGGTGAGGCCTCGCCGCTCCGCGTCGGTCGCCCCGGATCGAACCGCCCACCGGATCCCTGGGGCCGCCGGGTGGGCGCGGCGCCCGTTTGTCTTCCACCAGCGGGCTTGCGCGTCCGACGGCCGGGCAAGGGTGGATGCCGCCTCGCGGCCGGCTGCTGATTGTGAACGCCGCGTGCAGGGTGGTCTGCGGCGCGGCGCAGGAGTGCCGCGCGCCATCGCCGAAGCTGCGCCACCGCAGACGCAGCGATGCCAAAGGCCTGGGGGCGTTGTCCCCAGGCCCTGTCACCCACTTGGCCGCCATCCCCAACGCGGATGCGAGCCTGAGTGTCTTTGGTATCGGCCGCGATGGCCGTGTCCGGGTCAATAGCGAGGGCGCACCGGGGGTGGCCTGGTCCGGCTGGAAGGACCTGCGGGGCACCCCCATCGCCCCCGGATTTGCGGTGGCCCAGAACCTGAGCGGTTTGTTGGAGGTCGTCGGTGTCGACCCCGCTGGGCGTGTCTGGTAGGACGCCCAGACCCATCCGAGCACCTGGGCGGGGTGGAAGTCCCTCGGCGGAAGGTTTCCCCCCCGCCTCGCGTCCGCCCGCAACCTCAGCGGACGGCTTGAGCTGTTTGCCATCACCGCCACGGGCACGCTGTGCCACGACACACAGGGGCACCCCGGCGGGGCGTGGACCGGATGGCAGCGCCTGCGCGGGCGGCACATCGCCCCCGGATTCGTGGTGGGCCAGGATCGGCTGGGGCGCCTCGACGTCTTTGGCGTCTCCCAGGGCCGGCGCGTGTGGAGCCTGCGCCAGCGCGTCCCGGGCGGTGGCTGGGGGCGGTGGACCCTGCAGGGCAGCGCCCCCGCCCGCCGGTCCACCCTGGCCGTCGGCAACACCGCCGGCGGCGCGATGCGGCTGTTTGCCAGGGCCCCCAACGGCACCGTCTGGGCTTCGCAGCAGCAACCCTCCGGGCATTGGTCTTCCTGGACCGATGAAGGGGCCCCCGGGATAGCGGCCCGCAGGCCACTTCGCCACCTTCGGGCCGCTCAGGTCGTCCGTGCCGCTTCGATGGCCTGGCGCTCGTCGGCCGAGAGGTTCCAGTCGGCCGCCGGAACCGCATCCCGCACGTGTCCCGGGTGGCGCACGCCCACGATGGCCGCCGTCATGGCGGGATGGGACAGGACCCAGGCGATGGCCAGTTGCGCCACGGTGCGGCCCGTCGACTCGGCGATCGGGCGCAGGCGGTCCACCATGGCAAGGTTGCGCCGCAGGCCCTCCCCGGTGTGCGCCGCGGAGCGGCTGCGCCAATCCTCGGCCGCAAAGCGGGTGTCCGGGCCGTAGCGACCGGAGAGCAGGCCGGATGCCAGAGGGCTGTATGCGACGACGCCGACGCCGTTGGACTGACACACCGGCAGCACGCGGTCTTCCACCTGGCGCGCCAGCAAGGAATACGGGGGCTGGAGCGCGTCGATGTGGCGTACCTGGAGCGCCCGGCCAAGGCCCTCCGCGTCGAAGTTGCTCAGCCCGACCCAGCGGACCTTGCCGCTTCGCACCAACTCCTCCATGGCCCGCAGCGTGTCTTCGACCCTGGACCCGCTTTCCGTGTCTGGCCAGTGCAGCTGATAGAGGTCGATCCAGTCCGTTCCCAACCGGCGCAGGGACTGCTCGGCCTCGCGGAGCACCGACGCGTAGTGGCCGTTGCGGTGGATGCGCTTGGATTCGTCCCAGACCAGCCCGCACTTGGTGGCCAGCACCACGTCCTTGCGTCGCGCCCCCAGCGCCCGGCCGAGAACCTCTTCCGAATGACCCAGCCCGTAGACGGCCGCCGTGTCGAAAAAGGTGATGCCCGCATCCAACGCGGCGTGGACCGCCCGTTCCGACTCCGTGTCGTCCTGGGAGCCCCAACTGTATGCCCAGCCGGATCCACCCATGGCCCAGGCGCCAAAGCCGATCGTGGAGATGCGCGGACCGTTCTTGCCCAAGGACCGATACTGCATGTTGTTTTCCCCCCGCCCGCGGGTTGCCGCACGCAACGGCCCGTACAGGCCGTTCGATCCGTGCTCCGCCCAACCCTTTTCGCAGCCGGCGGGGGGGGCCCTGCCCAGGACCGGACGCCGGAGCCGCCTTTGATGCGCGTGGGGACCGCCCTTTGCCTTTCGTCCAGGGGTGCCCCGCCACTACAATGACCGGGCTGGGACCGCGGGGTGAACGGCTGGGAGGGTTGCGGCGTGGATGGTGACCAGGCGAGACGGCTGTGGCTCGGGACGTTGGTCTTGGTCGACTTGCCCAGACTGAACGGGCCCGTGGTCCGGCCGCCGGAGGCGGTTTCGGCCCTGTGGGAGATGGCCGGGTTGGACGAGGAGGCCCGCCAGCGGCTGCGCGCCGCACTGACGGCGGAAGAACCCCTGACGCGCCGCCAGCGGCTGGTGCACGAAACGCGCCGCCTGCTGCGCCTGGCCGGTTACGACCCCGACCTGCTGACCACGCCGGCGGCCGAGGGCATGCGGCTGCAGGCCGATCCGAGTCGACGGGGGGCGGTACGATGACGGACGCGACGGCGCGGCTGCCGGCCGCGTTGCGCGATGCGATGGTCGCGCAGGCTCAAACCGAGGCCCCTTTCGAGGCGTGCGGCGTCGTGGCGGCCGACGCCGAAGGCCGGGCCGTGGGCTACCATCCCCTGCCCAACATCGCCGGCCGGCTCGACTGGTTTGAGCCGGACCCGCGCGCCCTGTTGCGGGTCACCATGGAGATTGAGGACGGGGGAGGCAGTCTCTGGGGCATCTACCACTCCCATCCGCGGTCGCCGGCGCGCCCGTCGGAAAGCGACATCGCCCTGGCGTCCTACCCAGACAGCCTCTATCTGATCTGCTCTTTGGAGCCGGTGGACCAGCCCGGACTTCGCGCCTGGCGGATTCGGGATGGCGCCGCGCGTGAGGTGCCGTTAACGATCGTTCCCGCATGAAGGCGCACACCGGCCCAGATGCGGGATCCCGGGGGGGTGTGACGCTTGGGGCGGACGGGTCGCCTGCGCGGTTTGTTCACTTGGCAGGCGCTCTTGGGCGCCGGCCTGGTCATCGTCGGTTTCGTGTTGCCGCCAGGCTGGATACCCCTGCCGCTGGTCGGATGGCGCGTGGTGCGCGCCCTGACCGTGTTGCTGGCCGGCTACCTGATCGTCAATGCCCTGGAACGACGCTTCGAGCAGATCCAGACCGGGCGCGACCGACGGCGGTCCGGCCTGCTGCGTCTCCTGTTGCGCCTGGTGCTCTACGTCATCGTCGGGTTGGCCGTCATGGCCCAGTTGGGACCGGGTATCGCGCAGCAGTTCACCTTCGGCGGCGCGTTGCTGACCGTGGTGATCGGTCTCGCGGGGCAGACCCTGTTTGGCAACCTGTTGTCGGGCATGGTGCTCGTGATCTGGCGCCCGTTTGAGATCGGCGATCAGATCAGCGTCATGAGTTGGCAGATGCCGGCGCTGCCCGCGACCTTCCCCCACGAGACGCTGCCGCTGGCCCATCGCTTTGTCGTGCAGGACATCAATCTGATGCACACCATCTGCCGCGCGGACGACGGCCAGATCACCCTGATTCCCAATGGCATCGTCCTGCAGGGTGTGGTGCGCAACCACTCGCGCTCCGGTCTGGTCCGGGTGCGCGTCCGCGGGGAGGCCGAAACGGCGATTTCGCCCCCGATTCTGTGGGAGCGGCTGCAGCGGCTGGCGACGGAACTGTCGGATCCGCAAACGGGGATGCCCGGTCCGGTGCGCGCCCTGCTGGCGGATGTTTCCGCGACCAGCACGTCCTTTGTGCTCGAGGCGTGGGTGAGCGGGGACTCCGATGCCCATCGCTCGCGCCTGGTGCTGGCGGCGGCCAACGCGCTGGATGGATTGCGTTTTCAGGCCCGGCAAGAAGCCGCCAAGCCGGCTGCCGACGACCACGCGGCGGCGCCGGGCAAAGATCGGGACGCGGCGGTGGATGCGGACGGCAAGGGGGCGGCGCGGCTGTGATCGGGATCGATCTGGAGGGAAGGGCCGCTCTGGTCACCGGTGGGTCGCGGGGGCTGGGTGCGGCCATCGGCGCACGGCTCGCCGAGGCGGGGGCCGCGGTGTTGGTCAACGGCTTTCGGTATCCAGAGCGCGCTCAGGGTGTGGCCGAAGCCATCCGTGCGGCCGGCGGCCGCGCGGTCGCGGTGCAGGCGGACGTGCGCGACCCGGTGGCCGTGGCGGCCATGGTGGCGCGGGGGGAGGAGGCGCTCGGCCTGCCTGTGACGATCGTCGTCAACAACGCCGGGCGGGAGGAACGATTGGCGGCCCCGCTTGAGCTTGAGTGGGCGGACTATCAGCAGATGATCGACCTCAACTGCCGCGCGGTCTATGAGACGTGCCGCGCGACGCTGCCCGCCATGCGCCGGGCCCACTTCGGACGGGTGATCAACATTCTTACCATGGCCTTTTTGCAGGGCGGCCGCAACTTTGCCGCCTACAACGCCGGCAAGGGCGCGATGTATGGGTTGTCGCGCAACCTGGCTCAGGAACTGGGTTGCCATGGCGTCACGGTGAACATGGTTGCTCCCGGCTGGATGGCAACCGAACGCTCCGCCGGCGCCAGCCCCGAGGCGATCGCCGCGCTGGTGCGCACCACACCCCTGGGCCGCCAGGGAACGGCGCGCGACATCGCCGATGCCGTGCTGTTTTTCGCGTCACCCCTGGCGGAGTTCATCACCGGCGCCCTGCTTCCGGTCAGCGGGGGCAAGGGAATGCATTGAGGTGGGTGCCATGGGCGGATGGGGGCGGGCGGCGCCCTCCCCTCATCCGCCGGCGCTCGGTCACCAGTCGACGGTTGCGGGGGCGTGGGTGGCCACGGAACGGTAGACGGCCTCGGTAAAGGCCGCGACGGCCAGACCATCTTCGGCGCGCGCCTGGGCGGTCTCCTCGCCAAGCAGGCAGCGGACAAAGTTGGCATCCTTGTTGCTGGGGAAGTCGCTGCTTTCCTCGGCCGGGACGGGGTGGGCGGTGCCGTCGGGGGCGTAGTAGGAGATGCGCAGGTTACCGTCCATGCCGTCGACGCGGACCCGGCCGTCGCGGCACCAAAACTGCATGCCCTCATCCATGCCGCGCACCGAGTCGCCGATGATGGCCATGGTGCCCACCCCGGCTTCGGGGAAGCGGAAGGCGATCGCCGAGATGCGGTCGACCTTGATGCCGCGGTTTTCCTGGAACGCGAAGACCTCGGTCGGCCGGATGCCGCTGGCCCAGAGCATCATGTCGCACAGGTGGCTGCCCGAGTCGTTGAGCTGGCCGCCGCCGGAGAGTTCGGGCACCCCTCGCCAGCCGCCTCCACCCCAGTTCTGGCACTGCCAGGTTTCCACGAAGTGGACCGGGCCGAAACGGCCACCGGCGACCTGGTCGTGCACCCAGCGCCAGGGTCCCTGGTAGTGGCGCTGGTAGCCGACGGTGAGCACGAGCCCGGTGCGGTCGCGCAGGGCGATCAGCTTGCGGGCGTCGCCGGGGGTGCAGGTGAGTGGCTTTTCCACCTGGGCCGACACCCCGTGGTCCAGGGCGTAGGCCGCCACTTCGTAGTGCAGGGTGTGGGGAATGGAGATCACGACGCCGTCGGGCTTTGTTTGCTCGATCAACGCCCGGTAGTCGCTGAACCGCGGGACGGCCGCGGCTTCCGGCAGGCGCGCGGCGGCGTCCTGCAGTGCCTGCGCGCTGGTGTCGCAGATCCCGACCAACTCGGCCTTGGGGTCGTGGAGCACATCGCGCATGTGGGCGCGCGCGTTGCCGCCTGCGCCGATGAAGGCCAGGCGGGCCCTGCGTCCGGTAACCGGAACGGACATGTGGGTGTTCCTCCCTTGCGGGACGGAGGCGTTCGCGATGCGCGCGCGGTGTCCTGCGACCGGCGGGCGCAATCGACGCCGCTCACGGCAGCCGGCGCAGCGACACCCGGCGGATGTATAGGGGTTCGAGGGCATTCTGCACGAGCAGGCGGATTCTGGAACCCGCCGAAAGGCGCAGGGAGGGCAGCGAGAGGCGGGCGTCCATCCAGGCGTTGGTGCCTGGGCTGGTGACCACGGGGCCCTGGGTGTACGCGGCGCCTGACGCGGTCGACCACTGCACACGGAATCCCTGGCCGGGCTCGGCCAGGTAGGTGACGTCCAGCCTCAGGCCGCGCACCCCGGCCAGCGGGCTGGTCGCGGCGAGCCGCAATCCGACCGCTGGGCCGTTTGGGGTGGACCGTGTGGCCCTGGGCGGATAGACGGCGGCTTGCTGCAGCAATCGCGCCTGGTGGAGCGTTCCAGTGAAACGCAGACCCGCGCCCCGGGTCCCTGCGGTGATGGTGGCGACCGGCGTGGCCGCCGCCGGTCCGGCGCCGGGGAGCAGACGCAGCAGGCGGAAGCCACCGCGGGATAGCTCCAATTGGAACCGCAGACCTCCGGGGACGGGGCTGCTGGCGACCGGGGCGCCGTCGGCGGCGTTGACCAGGTGGTAGGCGCCCTGCGGCAGGCCCAGCCCCGCGTACGTGAGGGTGACCGGGCCACCGTATGCAAGGGGGCCCAGGCCGGCCAGGGAGATCCAGGCGGTGCGGCGGCTGCGCTCGACGGTGGGCACCGCCTCGACGGTGGACAGCGATGGGGAGAAGCGGATGTAGGGTGGGGCGTAGCGCGCCAGAGACCGGCCGTGCGCCAGGACGTGTCCGCCGTGCGCGGCGTAGGCGCGGATGGCCGCGTCCTGGCGGCCGTTGATGGGGAAGACCGCGCGGAAGCGTGCCAGGGACACCACGTGTGCCGCAACTTCGCGGTTGGTCACCACGGTAAAGGCGATGGGATTCTCACGCCACAGGGCACCAAGGCGCGCGTTCAGACCGGCCAACGCCGCGGGGTTGCGCAGGGCGGCATGGTAGGAGACATACACCGCCACCGGCTGCAGGGGATAGGCGCCGCGCCGGGTTGCCAGGGGGGTAAGCCAGCGGCGGAACACGGGAAAGCCGGTCTGGAACTCCCGTCCTCCCTGATACAGGAAGAAGTCCGCCCCGATCTCATTGGGGGCGCCAAACCCCGTGTGGCCCAGCCATTGCGCCAGTTCCGGCCGCAGTCCCGTCGGCCGCGGGGTCCATTCCTCAAACAGCTGGACCCCGTAGGCCCGGGCGAGGCTGCCAAACAGCAACGCCAGGCCGGTGTGGTCGGCGTCGTCGAGGACCACCGTGACGTGGTAGGTGCGGGCCAGTTGGAAGAAGGTATCGGGCAGGTTCCAGAATTGCCCGGCGTTGCCGAAGCCGCCCCCCCAGTAGTAGTAGAGCGGCGCCGACGTTTCACGCCGGACCAGGGCGGTGAGGCGGCCGTAGGTTTCCTGGACGCTCCAGGCGCGAAATGCCTGGTAGACCGCAAAGAGCGGCTGGCCGGGCACTGCGGCGGGCACGGCGCTCCAAGAGGAGAAATGGGTGCCCCGCGCGTGGTTGAAGCGGGCCAGGGTGCCGTAGCGGCTGGGCAGCCAGCGGTGAAAGCGGGCAATGTCCGCGGCGGCATAGCCGTTTAGGGCGGATCCCCTGCCGGGGGGCAACCCCCACATGGCGTCGAGCCAGCCATAGTCCAGGAAGGCCCCGCCGAATCCCGGCCGGTGGTCGATGTGCGCGATGGTGCGCGTGACGTACGTGAAGTAGTCGGCGCGCGAGCGCGGATCCCACCAGGCCGGCACCGGGCTGCGTCGGCCGGTGCTGGTGCGCTCGTGGGCCGGGATCCACGAGGGCGGGTTGCCGCTCCACACCGATTGCCAGAAGATCGGGATCACCCGCACCCCCGACGCCGCCGCGTCGGCCAGCGTCCGATCGAGGGTATGCCAGGCGAAGTGGCCGGGGGACGGTTCCAACTGCGCCCACGCCAGGTTGAGTTCCGCATGGCGGATACCCTCGCGCCGCAGTTGGGCGAAGGTGGCCTTTCCCCACGGGGATCCGTGGTCGGTCCAGTTCAGTTGGACCGCCCACAGCGGGTTGCTCTGTGGCCGGAGTGCGGTGCGGCCGCAGGCCGAAAGCGGCGCCGCGACCAGCAGCGTCGCGACCGTCATCGCGACCAGGCGTTGCACCGGGCCAAGGGCGCGCACACCATTCCCCCCCCGTGACCCGCCGCGCGACCGCCCTGCGCCGATTCGGCCGCCCATGCCGGATTCCTGTCCGGGTGGGCGACAGGACCGGGGCCGGGCGGTGCGAAGGTCCCGCATCGTTCGACCCAGCGGGAGGGATGCGCCATACCGCGCCTGGCAGCGTTCCCCCAGTGCTATATGGACCGGCTTTGCGTAGAGCGCAGCATGTCGATCCAAAGGGTGTGCCGCGGTGGTGAACCTGGATACGGAACCACTCCTCACTGCCAGTGGTAAGAATACTTCCCTCGGGCAGTGAACCCAATGTCCACGAAAAATCCATCGTACAAAGCGGCCTGGCTCCGATTCGGCTCCCCTGGACGTCCCTCACAAGTGACGGGAACTGGCTCCCCAGCAGCCGCCCAAGTTCATCCGTGGTCAACTGTGACCGCCCCTCATCGGACCACGAAGGTCCGCGTGCTGTTCCTGCGGTCTTCGGCAAAGACGGCCGAGCGGAACGCTGGGTCTCCGACCGTGGCCTCCGGGGCGCGACCCGCATTCACATCCCGCGCCGCGGATCCCCCGCGTCGGCGCGGTAGATGCGATCCAAACGCCACCGGCATACGGCAAGAGAGGCCGCCGGTGACGCGGGACGACGCCACCAACCACACGGTCATTGGCCAGTACGCCCTTACGCGGCACCGACGCCGCCCGCAGGAACCTCAATCATGGCAGGGAACCACTACGAACGGGTTCCCGCATGGCACACTGGGGATGCCGCGCCGGTGGCGCTCGCCACCAGCGTGGAGATGGTCGACCTCGTGGTCCTGGTGATCCTCACCTTCTTCGCGCGGCGCAATGCCCTGTTCTGCTCGACATTGCCGTGGGCCCGTCTCACAGAGGGGCGATCGAAGAAGAAACGACGGCCACTCTTGGAGCAAGGGCCTGGAAAGGCGCCGTCAACCTCGCAACGCATCCGGGAGAGGGGGATCGGACCACCCGTGTTCACCTGCTTGCAATGCGGCGAGTTTACCCCCCTACCGACCTGTCGGCACTGCGGCCACGCATTCGAGATCATCGACGGGGTGTGCCAACTCACCCGTGATCCGAACCTCATGTTCGGTCAAGACGTAGGCCCGAACTACATCGGCTACGATCGCGTCGGCGAGTCGTACTACGATGAGGGCTGGGCTGACG
>DAHWHT010000238.1 GCA_027335515.1 Clostridia bacterium | reverse complement strand
CAGGGCCGTCTGGGCCAGGAGGTCATCGCAGCCGGGCGCCGCCGTGTGCGCCCGCGCCGCAGCCGCGCCGGCGCGGCTGCGCCCCAGCCGGCAGACGACGACCGGTTTGCCCCCGGCGACGCAGCGCCGCACCGCCGCCGCAAAGCGCCGCCCGTCGCGCAGGCCCTCCACCAGGACCGCGACCACCTTGGTCGCCGGGTCGTCGGCGAGCAGCGCGACGAAATCGCCTGCCTGGAGGTCGATCTCGTTGCCCGTGGAGTACCAGGCGGAAAAGCCGACCCCGGCCGGCATCGCGTCGAGCACGGCGCGACCCAGGGCCCCTCCCTGGCTCACCAGCCCCACGGGCCCCGCGCGCAGCTGGGCGGGATCGAACTGCGTGGAGAAGGTGTAGACGAGGCCGGCCTGGATCTGCCACAACCCGGGACAGTTCGGTCCGTAGATCCGGATGCGGCCGGACAACCGCCGCAGGGCCTCCGCCCGCTCCTGGCCGGCCGGCCCGAGTTCGTCAAATCCGGCCGACAGCACGACCGCCGCGCCGATCCCCCGGTCGGCCGCGGCCTCCAGCACCCCCTGGACGTACCGGGCGGGTACCGCCACGATGGCGAGATCGCAGGGGTCCGGCACCGCCCCGATGTCCGGGTAGCAGGGCAGACCGGCCACCTCGGGATACCGTGGGTTCACCGGGTAGATGCCGCCGGGATACCGCATCGCCTGCAGGGACGGGATCAGCCGGGAGGAGGACTTGTTGGGCTCGGCGGAGGCACCGACCACGGCGATCCCTCGCGGCCGCAGCAGGGCGTCCAGCCCGTCGGAACTCAACGCTGCAGCCCCGCGAGCGTCGCGGGCGCCACGGCGGCCAACAGGTCGTCGTTGCGCCCCTCCAGGAATCGGTAGGCGGCCAGTTCGCGCCACAACCCCTCAAACGGCAGATCGCGGCTGTAGCCGTAAGCGCCGTGCATCTGGATCACCCGGTCGAGGATGCCGCACGCGGCCTCCGTCGCATACACCTTGGCGCGCGCCGCGTCCTGCGCGGCGGAGACCGACGCGGGATCCCCGGCCGTGGCCCGCGCCAGCAGCACCTGCGCCGCATACACCTGCCGCGCCCCGTCGGCCACCATCCACTGAATCGCCTGCCGATCCCCAATCGGTCGTCCGAAGGTCACGCGTTCCCGGGCATAGGCGATACCGCGCTCCAGGCTCTCCGTCGCTGCCCCCAAGGCACCCGCGGCCAGCACCGTCGCCTGGCGGTTGGCCCGCCACTGCCGCGCCGCCGCGCCGCAGGCGCGCAGCAGGCGTTCTTCTGGCACGAAGCAATCCTGGTACGTGAGGTCCACCAGCCCCATCCGCCCCATGGTCTCCACAGCGGGGCCCACGCTGTATCCGGCGAGGTCGCCGTCGCACAGATAGCCGTCCATCCCGCGACCATCCGACCCTGGAAGCACGACCAGCGCCAGATCCACGACCGCGTAGGCAGGCACCGACGCCAACCGGCCGCGCAGGACCGCCCCGCCGCGGACCACCTGCACCCGCAGGCCCCGCCGCCCCCCGTGGTCGGCGGCCCACACCTGGGCCGCCAGGCGCTCACCCGAAAGACACGGCTCCAGAAAGCGCGCCCGCGCGGCACCCTCGGCCCCATACAACGGCGCGGGTGGTTCACCGGCCGCCAGCACCTGCCCCGTCCACACACCTGCCGCGACGCGGTGGCACTCCTGGTGCAGGGCGGCCTGCTCCGACCAGGACCAGGCCCGACCGCCCGCCGTCCGCGGCACCGTGACCCCCCAAAGCCCCAGACGGCGCCGCTGCGCCGCGGCGTCGGCCAACCACCCCGGATCCGGGCCGCGACCACCGCGCGGCTCCAAAACCGACTGCACAAACGCACGGGCAGCGACCCGGGCGGCGGCCACCGCCCCCGGCACGACGTCCTCCACGCGTTTCCCGGTGGCGGCCGCGCCGCCCGCCGGAACCCCTCCCCTCACCCCTGGAACCCTTGCGGAGCATAGCACACAGGCACCCCAACCCCCGGATGACCGCGCCCGCCCAACCCTAATCCTGGGTGCCCAGGCGGTCGAGCCCGGCATACCCGCGCAGCAGACCCCGCGCCACCACGAACTGCTGAATCTCATAGGTCCCCGCCGCGATCGGGAAGCGGCGCAGGTCGCGGTAGTAGCGCTCCAGAGGCAGTTCGCGGCTGTAGCCGCGGGGGCCAAACCACGTCATCACCCGCTCCACCGCCTCCAGCGCCGTGCTGGTCGCCGTCGCCTTGACCAGCGAGGCATCATGGCGCACATCCTCGCCACGATCGGCCTTGGCGGCCGCGTGGTAGAGCACCTCGCGGGCAGCGTGCACCTGCAGGGCCAGCCGACCCAACTCCCCGAGCGGCGCGACCCCCGCCGCGTGGGCCAGGGCCAGACAGCGGGCGGCCGCACCCAGGGCAATCGGCGGCTGCAGGGCGATGCGGTCGCAGGCAAACCACGCCTGCGCCAGCGCAAAGGCCTTGCCCGTGGCGCCAAGCCGGTTGGATGCCGGCACGCGGCAGTCTTGGAAGACCAGTTCCGAGGGCCGGTCCCCGCCCATGGTCTCGATGCGGCGCACCCACTCAAAGCCCGGTGTGTCGCGATCCACGAGGAACAGGGTGATCCCCCCCGGTTCCTGCGGCCCGGGCGGCACCACGCCAAAGACGAGCGCGTAATCCGCCTCATCGGCATGGGACGAAAAGATCTTGCGGCCGTTGAGCACGTAACTCCCGGCCCCGTCCGGCTCGGCGCGCAGCGACAGGTTCGCCGCATCCGAACCCGCCTCCGGTTCCGTCAGGGCGAAGCACCCGTACCGCTCGCCCGCGATCGTGGGCAACAGGTAGCGGGCGCGCAACGCATCATCGGCGTCGTACAGCAACACCGGTGGTTCCGCTCCAAGCAGCTTGCCCAGGCTGCACAGGGTGCTATGGCCCAGGGCCTCGCGTAGCGCGCACAGCCCCACCCACCCCAGGCCCCCGCCGCCGAACGTCCGCGGCACGGCCAGGGCCCAGAGGCCCGCCTCCTTCATACGGCGCACCAAGGCGGCGATGTCGGCGGCCGGCAGGCGGTTGGCAAACGGGGGCAACTCGGGTTCCAGCGGCACCAGCTCATCCGCCACGAAGCGGTACATGCGGTCCTTCCACCGCCGCACCTCGGCCGGCAGTTCCAGGTCCAACCTCGCGCCTCCTCACAGCGGACGAGCCGCAGTGTACCGCAGGGCGCGTCGCGCGGACCAGGGCCGGACGGCCCCCGTCCGCCTGACCGCACCCGTGGCGGAGTGGAACGCAGGGCCGCGCCCGAGTGGGCCGCTGCGTTCGATCGCCGACCGGCCGGCGTACCTCCAGCGGAAGGCAGAAGGAAGAGGCCGGCAGCGAACGAACCCGAGCACGATCCCTGCCCACTCGCCGCTGCGGAGGGATGCGCCGTGCCGCCCACGTACTGGGACCATGAGATCCGGCCGCCGGCCGTGCCCGTGCCCGACGGCGCCACGCCGACGGATCTCGACGAATACCTCTTCGACCTCCAGGGCTTCGTCGTGCTGCGCGGCGCGCTGGATGCCGCCCAGGTGCGGGACTGCAACGCCGAGCTCGACGCCATCCCGCGCTCGCTCGAACGAGACGGCTGGTGGGGCTACATCCAACGCGAAAACCACCCGGAACACCGGGGCATCAGCTACCAGCAGATTTACGAGGCCGGGCCCGCCTTTGAAAGGCTGATCGACCACCCCAGCTACATCAACTACGTGGCGCGGTTCGTCGGCGGCCAGGAGACCTTCGACTACCACCACGGCCCCCTGTTCATCGACGAAAACTTCGCGAACCTCCGGGGTCCGGGCGAGGCCATCCCCCTCCACGGGGGCGGCCACAACCGCTGCAAACGCACGGGATACGACTACCATAACGGCCGGTTCCAGTGCGGCCAGGTCAACGTCCTGATCGCCCTTTCGACCATCGGTCCCGGGGACGGCGCCACGATGGTCATCCCGGGCTCACACAAAGCCAACATCATCCACCCCGAGTTCCTGCGGCGGACCCACAACCAGTGGGGCGAGGGCGCCGGAGGATCGGCCCAGGGTGTCGCCGGCGCCGTGGAGGTCCACATGGCGGCCGGCGACGCCCTGGTGTTCGTCGACGCCTGCTGCCACGGCTCGGCGCTACGCGCCAAGGAAGGTGAACGCCGCATCTGCGTCTACCGGTATGGATCGTCGTGGAACCGCACCCGCTGGGGCTACGCGGCATCCCCGGCCCTGCTGGCGCGCTTGGGCCCTTTGGCGCGCCAACTGGCCGGCGGTCCCCAGACCAACGCCGTTCGCCGCCCCGCGCAGCCGGCCCCATGAACCGCCGGCCGGTCGGCATCTTGCCTGCGGCACGGGAAGGGACCCCGCGGACTCGATGCGCGCCACCGTCAGGTGGTGGACCCGCGGGCGCGCAGGCGGGACAGGGAGTGCCGATCCCCTCTCTCCATCACCAGCGCTTCAAACGTCCGTGGTCCGCAACGCCGTTGACCATACACGCGGCCGGTGCCTGTGACTTCGATGAGATCTTCATCCCGCACCCAGACGCAGGCGTCGTCGTCGATCCCCAGCCCGTACGGAACATCGGCCTCCTGCATCCCGGCGATCAGCCGCGGGTATCCGCCACGCTCGCTGAAATGCGCCTCGATCAAAAGGCCATCCAGCAGGCCGAGCCCCGTCCCGACCACCAACTCCGCGTCGCAACCATCCTCGGCGCCCCGCAGACGAAGGCGCCGCCCCCCCGTACTCAGCCGGTCGCCGTACAAGAGGCAGCGCCGGGGTGCGAGGAGCGCCCCGGCGGAGAGCCCGCCGTACGGAACCCCGCGGCGATAGGCGTCCAAGAGGATCTGCCCCGCCGCACCCCCGGCGTAGATCTGATGGTACAGCCTGGTATCGCCGCCGCACATAAAGATGCCGGTGCACTGTGACAGGAAGGCGCGCGCCTCGTCTCCGAGGGTCGGAGTACCGGCAAGGGGATGAAGCGCCACCACTTCTTCAGCGCCTGCCTGAAGCGAAGGCCCGCGGTACTGCGCAAGGTAGCGATCCCAACCCGCCGCCCCGGTGGAAAACAGGAGGGCAATCCGCGCGCGCGAACCGCCGGCCGCGGCAATGAAAGGGCGGATCGTTGCAGCGAAGTTCTCCGTTCTCCCACCGTAAAGGAAAAGCTGGCGCGTCCAGGCCATACGCCCCGCCCTCCCCTGCGTCGACGGGACCCGCCAGGCCCTTGCCTGCGCTTTCGCGGGCCGGGTTGGTGTACCTGCGCGCCTGGCCACCCCATGTCTCCGGCCGAGGCAACCACGGATGGGGTCGCGTCCGCACCAGACCCCGCTTCGTGGACCGACCGGTGGAGACCCTCGGGTGCATCGCCAACGATCCTCGGTCGGTCGTTGGACGTTGGGCCGGTGCGCCGCCGCCACCGGGACGGCGCGCCCCCCGGCGCCCGATCGACGCCGTGCAGCAGCTCTGCGGACGGGAAGTGGTGGCGAGCGGGCGCGCCGCGCTGGGCGTCGTCTTTCCGACGCACAGCGCTCGTCCGCGCGTAGGGATTGCCCACCCCCAGGGCGGCCGCGACGCCCCCGCAAACCCAAGGAACTCCGCCCAGGCCAGCCCTCGGACGCGTACCGCCTGACCCTGGACCGCCAGGGCGCACCAGGGCCCAGCCCCGGCCGTCCACGCCGGGTCCCGCCAACGCCCTCGGGTCGCGTTCGACCGCGCGACGGGTCTTCGCGGTGCAACACCGCCAGCGGTACCGGCATTCCACCCGGCGGCGCGCCTGAGGGCACCGAGCCCGCAGTGGCCGAATCCACCTGCGGCTGCATCCGGTTGCTCGGGTGGGTGCGCGCGGATGACCTCGTTTCACCGCCAGCGCACGGCGAAGGCGCGTTGTCGGTACGTGGTCGTGGGGGACCGACCCCCGGCCCTACCCGCCAGGATGGACCCGCCGGATGGGCCGAAGCGACGTTGCCGTCCGCCCACAGAAAAGCGTACAGTTGTTCGTGTATTGTGTGGGGAGGTGGCGCATGGCGAAGCCGGCGCGCGAACTCAAGGACCACACCCATCACCTGTTGGCCCGCATCCTGAAAGGCACGTCCCTGAATGGTCTCGGG
>DAHWHT010000229.1 GCA_027335515.1 Clostridia bacterium | reverse complement strand
TCTCCCAAGCCGCTCACGGTGGTTTGGAACCTCCCCCTGCAGGGCGGTTCCGAAGGGCCGGCCCTCATCTCTGATGCAGCCGGCGGCGGCTGCTCACGCACCCGTCCGCCTTCGTGTCGCACAATCGCCCACGCAGCGACGCAAGCGTCCTCGATTCCGTCCCCTCTGGCAGTCAAGAGGAAGATCCCCCACTGGCGGTGCCCGTAGACCGACTCCAGCACGGCGGCGTCGAGGCCCTGAACGGGAGCCGGTGGCAAGGCCGGCCCCTCGTCGTCAAATCCGCGCCGTGGCAGCTCAACGGGACCCGCTGCGGGCCGGGCCGTCCGGAGGATCTCGTTGACCGTCAGGTTGTGCTTGTCGGCATGGAGCGTCGCCGCCGCCCGCAGATCCCCGACGGCCAGAAGAAAGTCCGGGTAGTCCACGACTTCGGTCAGGCTGCAGTCGAAATAGCCAACGCCATCGGCCAGCACCGGACAGCCGCTGGGGGCCCGGAGGAACCGATCCCGACCCAGGGCGTCCAGTGAATGTCGCCCCGCGAACAGAGCGTCGTTCAATCCCCGCTGGTCGTCCGCCACCAGGCTGATGGCGAAGTCCCCGCTCTGGCGAACGATATCCGCCCCCTCGAACTCCTTCGGGAAGGATACGATCATGCGGGCCGGGCGATGGGCGGCGGCGGTCACCCAGCAGCCCGCATGCAGGTGCGTGCGCCGCCCGGCGCACGTACTGATGAGGCAAACACCCCGAATCCGCGCGTCGTAGACCTGCTCCACCGGATCTTCATGCGATCGCGTATCCATGGTCCGCCCCCCCCTGACGGTGCCACCAAGTCGCGGCGGCCCACTCTGGCCCGAGGTGCCGTGAAGCATACCACCGGATTGGAGATTCTCCGCAACACCTTAGCCGCGGTGACCCTCATGGACGATGGCACCCGCATCCTCCACGTCCCCGACGAAATTGCACCCCACGTTCGACGCCATCCTCTCCGGCGTCCACGTCGACGTCCATACCCAGCCCCCGCGCCGTTGTTCCGGTTGGCTCCCGTTTCCCTTTGCTCCCGCCCGTCGGAAATCACCCAAACTCCGCCCTGGACCTGCGGAATGCGTGATCGACGGCAGGACGCCCGCCCCGGGTGGCGAAGCAGGAACCGACGATGGGCAGTTCTTGAGAAGCGTATCCGGTCGCGGAGTGCTCGCCGGCCCCTGCGGCGCCGGGCGGCCTGCGATCGGACGATGCGAGGGTCCGACAGCGCGGGCTTACGAGGGGATGGGTCCACAGGTGGCGGCCCTGCTCTTGGTGGCGGTCTTTGTGGTGCTTGTGATCGCAGTCGGGCTATCGGGAGTGGCGCGCCAGCTTGGCGCCGACCGTCGCCTGCGCCAAGCCCGCCTCCGCTTCGCCGAAGTGTTGGCCGACGCGCGTGGACCGCAGGGTGTCGCCGACGGGATGCGGGCCATCGCGGCCACCGTCAGCTCCATGCCGGCCCCGCAGGCGGCGGCCCACATCCTGGCGGCGCGGGCGACCTACCGCCGCGAAGTGGCACCCGTGCTGGTCGCCGGCCTCAGCCACGCCGACGCTGCCGTAGCAAGCGACGCCGAGCGAGCCCTCACCGACCAGGGCGCCCCCGGCCTTCGCCTCGCCTGGCAATGGCTGCAGGCCCATCCCGACAATCGGGCCTGCGCCGACTTCCTGCTCACCCAGCCCGACTGGTTGTGCGAGCGCCTGCTGGCGGACTTCGCCAGCCGCGGCGAGTCGACCGTCCAGCGGCACGCCGCCCTGTGGCGCAGCCCCGCGATGCGCACGCGGCTGGATCTGCTGCGCACCGGATCCGACGCCATCAACGCCCAACGGGCGGCCGCCATCCAGTCCCTCCTGGAGCGCGGCGGCGGACAGGCGGCCTGAATGCGCATCGCGGGGTCCCGCCTTCCTTCCCCGGGCATACTGCCTGCGGGGAGGCGAACGTGGTGCACCCGTGGCGGGCGTGGCGGGCATGGTGGACCTCGCAGCCGTGGCGGACGTTGCAGCCGGTGCGGGCGTGGTGGAGGGCCCAGTCCGGGACCCCTCTCGTACGCAACGCGGTCGGAGCCGGTTGTGCCCTGGCGCTCCTCGCCGCCGCCAGCGCCATCGGCCGCGGCGACCCGGGTTGGGCCGCAGCCGTCGTTAACCTGGGCCGAGCCGTGGGCATCTCGCCGTACCGGGCCGAGCCCTTCCGGCGCATCGTGACGCAGCCCTACCCGTCAATCGACCAGCCCGATCCATCCCTGCCGGTCGGGCTGCACGAGGTGCGCGTCCCCGGCCGCCCGGGCGCCCAGGTTCAATGGGGCGTGGCGTACTACCCGCCCGTGGTCCCGGCCGCCGCCACCTCGACCCCCCACCTTCCGGCCCCGGCACCGGTGCCGCTCCAGCCGGTCCATCTCAAGATCTTCGGCCAGGGCCCTGTGCAACCGCCCACTGCGGCGGTCATCGCCGTGGGGACGGCCACGGACTTGGTGCAGGTCGGTGGACGCTTCTACCGGTACGCGCGGGAACTCACCATGACCGCCACCGCCTACAACGCCGACTGGAACAGCAATGGTCGCTGGACCGGCCGGGGTTCCGCCATCGGGCTGCCGCTGGGACACGGCATCGTGGCGGTCGACCCGCGCGTCATCCCCCTGGGCAGCCGGTTGTATGTGCAGGGCTACGGGCTCGCCGTCGCGGCCGACACCGGGTCGGCCATCGTCGGCGACCGCATCGACCTGTTCTTCTGGGGATCGGCGCCGCAGATCGCAGCCTTCGGGATCCGCCCGCTGAAGGTGTATGTGCTCAACGATCCGCAACTGCCTTCCCTGCCGGTGCCCGCCTCCGTGGCCAGGAAGCTGGGCTGATCGTGGCAAGATCCGTCGTCACATCTTGCATCCACCTCTGACCCGAGGCGGCTCACGAGTGGGAACCACGGATAACCCCCTCTATGGCGGGAGAACGCGTCGTCGGTGGGCGACCGTTGCTTACGGAACGCTGAGGCGCCCACGCGCTCGCGGGTCGGGAAGGGGCGTCACGGGTTGCCGGTCCACCTGAACAACTTGACCCCGCCCGGTTCCCGCACGAGGGCACAGCCCACGGTCGGGGTCAGCACGTCCAGTTCCACGACGATTCCGTTGGCCACCACGGTCACGCATCAACGACGGCGGGCGACCATCAAGAGCGTGAGGTAGGACTTGCGGACCCGTCCCCCATAGCGGCCGTCGATTAGGTCCGACACACACCGAAGCAGCCCGCGGCGGTTCTCGGGGTCAAGGGCGCGGTGGCCGGAGTAGGTACGGAGGAGATCGAGGTAGCCGGCGGTGTCGTACGTGATCTCCCAACGGTAACGCCGGCAGACGGGCGGCTCAAAGAGGCCGGTGGCCGCCGCCTCCATCGCCCTCTCGTCGGCCACGTTGTCGGCCGGGGTCAGGTGCAGCCCCGCTGGTGTCCCGGGCATGAAGCGCTCGTAGCAGGCCTGCACTTCCTCGAAGAACGGTTCCTCCCCGCCCGCGACGTGGGTGCTGCCGAACACAGCCACCGACCCGCCGGGCGTCAGGGCCGCCGCCGCCTTGTGCCAGCGCGCCGCCGGGTCGATCCAGTGGAAAGCGGTCGCCGCCATCACCAGGTCGAACGGGTCCGCCGGCAGCGGCCAGGCCTCGAATGTCGCGGTGTGGACTTGAACGTCCCCGACGCCAGCCAAGTGGCGCCGCGCCACAGCGGCCATCTCGGCACCGAGTTCCACGGCGGTGACGCGGTAACCGCGCACGGCCATCGGAAGCGTGGCCTGGCCCGTGCCGCACCCGATCTCCAAGATGCGCGCCCCGGGCCGCAGCGCCGCAATGCGCGCCAGTTCGTCGAACAGCGCCTCGGGGTATCCCGGACGCGCGCGATGGTAGAGCTCTGCGTCCTCTGTGAAGGTTGCACGCAGCTTCTCCCGCTCGGCATCGGACGGCGGGACGGACACATGAGACGGTGGGGAGGACACGCTCGACCGCTCCTGCGGGGGCCGCATTTGGTCGACGGGACGGGCCGCAACGGCCACGCTCGGCGAGAGATCGCCGCCGCCGTTCTTCGGATGCCCAGTTGTGTACCCTGCTGCTCACGCCGCTGCCTCTGATCTGATGTACGGGGCACGGGCACTGCCCGCGGCCACCTCAGCGCCTCCGTATCGCGAACCGCTCCAAAGCGTGCACGGTTGCTCTGGATGCTCGCGCGCCGCGTAGGTGAGGGCCAGCAGCCGCCAAGCCCACCACTGCAAGCAGCGGGCCACGTCTTCCACGGTGGTCACGGGTAGGTTGGTCAGCAGCAGCCAGTGCAGGGGGGCCTGGTTTTGGGGGCACCCGATTTCACGTGCCAGGATGGCGGTTACCGTGACGGACCCCAGGGCGCGCTTGCCGGCGGGCGCGGCCACTTCGACCGTGACGACCTGCAGCGCGAGCATCGCTTGACGTTCTGGGCGCTGGTCGGCCCGCTGGACGGTGACCCCATACACCCCCTGCACATCGCTGTCCGCGGCCGCCTGCCAAAGTCGGTTCTCCTGCCCTTGAGCCAGCCGGCCATCGTGGGCCGCCTTGAGGTCCCCCCAGCTCTTGAAGGTGTCCGGCTGGGAGCCGTTAGGATACGAGATGAAGGCGGCCAGCAATCGGGCCAGCCGTCCGTTGAGCCGGGCGTCGCCCAAGCGTGCGGAGACCATCTCCCGCAACGCCCACAGAAAGGTTTCGCCCAACGTCGTGACCACATTCGCAGCAGTTGGCTACCCAGTCGCCAAATCATCCGGCAACTCCTGGGAATCGCCCTAGGATCCGGCGGTCCCGGCCGCCCCGCGCCCAACCCAGGCGCCCGGTCCGACCGGGCGCAAGCCGGCGGACTCCAGGGCCCGGCCGCGGTAGCCGTCTGCAACGCAAAGCAGCCGCTCCCCCGGCGCCAGGTTCAAACCGGCGACCAGGAGCGGTGCCAGGTCTTCCTGCCCCGGACGCACGTAGAGGTCCAGTTCTCCGCCGCCGGTCCGCCCGGCCCAGCCGACGGCTGCCGAGCCCCGGCGCAATACCACCAACGGCAGGCCGTCCGAACGCGCGGCGATGAAGGCCCCCTCCACGTGCCCCGGACCACCCACGCGCAGGCAGCGGCTGCGCGGCAGGGGCTCACCGGCCGCCAGGGGGGCGCAGGCGGCGGCGCTCACCCACCCCCAGTCCGACCAACGCAGCGGGCCGACGCCTGGCGAGCCGGACGGGGGGGCGCCGTCGCCCCACAGCATCGAGCCGGCGGTCGGGGTCAGGGCACTAAACCCGAAGGTCTCATAGAGATGGCGCGCGTGCCCGTCCGGGTTGGTGCCCAGTGTCAGCACCCGGTAGCCACGGGCGGCGCAAAGCGGCATCAGGGCGCGGAACAGGGCGCTGGCGGCTCCGCGCCGCCGCCAATCCGGCACGGTGTAGACGTGGCCGAGGATCCCGGCACCGTGCGCGCCGGCCACCATGGCGGCGGTCACCGGCACCCCGGCGACGCAGCCGACGGCAAAGCAGGTGGAAAGTCCCTCAAGCGGTCCGTCCAGGGCGTACCGCACATGTCCGAGATACACCGGCGCCTTGTGGCCGAACAGCGACAGGAACCTCGGTTTCCAGGTGGCGTCCGGCCCGTCCACCGCGATCCGCTCCAGCACGGTACCATCCGGCAAGCGCACGGCCCCCAGGTCGGTTTCCAACGGTTGCTCCCCTTCCTGAATCCTGGCTGCGGCTGGATGCCGTCCCGTGCGGCCTGCTCGCGACGGGCTTCGTCCACCCCCGCCGCCCGCTCGTCCCCCATTCTCTCCCGCGCACCGGCTCCTTGCGGTCGTTGGGACGGTGCGCCGCATCGCCGCCGCCCACCCGGGCCGAACCGGCGCCGGAAGGAGCCGCATCCGCCCGGCATGGGATCGCTTAGAATGGGTAGACCCGCACCGGCAACGCACCCGACGACTCGGCAGGCGGCCGCGGGGCTGGCGGACCGGTCCGGCGCCCAGGAGGAACGCGACGCCGCCTGCCCAATGACTTCGGCGGCGTGCGCCGGCGGCTTTGGCGACGGGACATGCCCAGGCGCCGGCGCGCGGAGTGGCGCGCGGCCCGCCGGGGACGGCTGCACAGCCGGGGGGACGCGGCCAAGGGCGGGAACCCGAACCTGCGCCTCGCGCTCGCCGTGGGCGAGGGCTTCACGCTGGTGGCAGCCATCTCCCACCTGAGCGAGAAGACGGGGCACAGCACGTACCGGCGACAGGGGAAGGTCCAGGAACGCGCCACCTACAGCGAGGCCCACGAGTGACGGGACGGCCGTAGGTGCCCCGCAAGTACGAGGCGCTGCTCTGGGACCTGGTGCTGTCCGGGCGGCCCTACACGGTGGAACTGCTGCGCTGCGCGACGGGACGGTGGCGTGCGCACGTGAGCTTCATGCCGGCGGCGCCCGAGGCTGCGGTCGACATCGGCCGGGGCGTGGTCGGCCTGGGCCTGAACCCGCACGGGGTGGCCATGGCGAACGTGGGGCGTGACGGGAACCCGGAGTCGTGGCCGTCGGGGCTGGCCGGAGGGTTGCACACCGAGGCGGAGGTCGGCCTGCACAAGTATGCGGGCGAACTGCAGGTGGGCGTGGCCCCAGGCCGGGTCTGGCTGCACGCCCGAAGATGTGGCGGGCGGGCACGGATCGGCGGGCCTACCTGGTGGGCGTGGTCGCCAATCTGGCGGTGGACGCGGCCCTGGAGGCGGGCAGGCCGCTGGCGCGTGAGGAGTTGGGCTTCGCCAAGGAGCACGACACCAACCGTGCCTTCAACCGGTACAGCAGTAACTTCCCGTACTCCGAATTGGCGGAGCCGATCGACCGGCGGGCACGGCGGTTCGGGGTATCCGCGGTCTTGGTGGACCCCGCGTACACATCGGTGGAGGGTCGGTGGCGCTGCGCGGAGGTCCTCGGGCGGTCGGTGCATGAGGCCGCGGCCCTCTGCATCGGGCGGAAGGCGTTGGGGCACCGGCGGCGGTTCTCACCGAAGGTGCAGGAACGGATCGGGCGGGTGTGTCAGGCGCTGGACGCAGCGTCCCAGCGGCGGGAGGTGGAGGTAAGAGACCGGCGGCTGTGGAAAAAGGCTCTCCGGCGGACGGTCGAGCCCGGACCATCGCGGCCAACGGCAAGCGGATCGGGACCATGCTGGGGTCGGCGCGGATCCTGCGCGCCAATGCCATCGGGGAGCGAGGCCTGACCGCGTTGCGCGGCCGGGCCTTGGTGCGCTGGCGGAAGCGCCGTGGGGAACGCGATGGCCCGTGGGCGGCCCTGGTGGCGCTGCAACGGACGCGGTGGGGAAGGGCGCTGTTAGCGGGGTCAGCGGAAAACCCGTAGGGGGGCCTGACAGGCCACCGGGGACCCAGCAAGGGGCGGAGCCGCGGGACCGGGCCGATCCTGGCAACGGACGCGAGCCGTGCGAACGCTCTCCGGTCCGGGTGGAAACCCCGGCATGCGCGGCAGTTGCCGCGTAGCCCGAGTCCGCCTGTTGCCTACAACCCCGCAAGGGGCAAGTTCAAGGCCGAAAGGGGCGAAAGGGGCGAAAGCCTGGTCGGGCGGACGTGTGGAAGGCCGAATGATCGGGTTGTACACGTTTTTCTAACCAGGTCGCGACGTGCCGGAACGATTCCAGGGCCGCGGGGAGTTCGCTGCCGACCCCTCGCTATCTCCCCACCTCGTCTGCCTGTGGTCGACGGTGGTGGAGCGCGGCCCGGTCCCCCACCTCGTCCTGCCGGATGCCTGTATCGACATTGTCTTCGTCGGAGACCGACCGCCGATCGTCGCAGGCCCCGCCACGCTGCCTGTCCGAGCCGACATCCCCCCCGGCACCGTGGTCTTCGGGGCCCGCTTTCGTCCCGGCGCGGCGCCTTCATGGCTGAAGGTGTCCGCGCGGGCGCTGCTGGATTGCCATGTTCCCCTGCAAGACCTGCTCGGCCGCCCCGCTGCGACGCTGGCGCAGCAAGTCCTGCAAACACCCGTAGCGTCCGGCCGGCTCCACCTGCTGCAAGACTTCCTGACCAGCCGACTGCACAGCGCAGGGCCCACCGACAAGGCGGTGGAGGCCGTCGCCGCCCGCATCGCCACCACGCGTCTCGCAGACATGGGATCGCTCTGCGGCGGCGTGGGCCTCAGCGAGCGCCAACTCCTGCGCCGCTGCCGCGAACGTCTCGGGTACGGCCCGAAAACCCTGCACCGCATCCTGCGCCTGCAGCTCCTCCTGCTCCTGGCGGCGCGCCGCTCCGTACGGCAGGGGGGCCTCGCGGCCCTCGCCGCTGTGGCGGGTTACGCGGACCAGGCGCACATGGCGCGAGATGTGCGGGCGCTCACCGGCCTCACACCCGCGGACCTTCTGCGGCGCAACGCCGGAACCCTCGGCATGTCCGATTTGTTCAAGCCCTCTTGTAACGAGATCGATTAGCCTGTGGGCGGAAACCACACCACTCCGAATCGGGCGCCTGATGCGTTGCAGCTGACTGCCCAGCGTTACACCGCGGCCCGCTCCTTCATGCTGCGGAAGGCTCGTCCCATCGACCGGGCGCTTTTCCTGTATGCGTTGGAAGGCGGCGACGCCGAGGGGGTGGTACGGGAACTCTCCGCCTATCAAAACGCGGACGGCGGCTTCGGCAACGCCCTGGAGCCGGACTTCCGCCTTCCCGACTCCTCCGCGATGGCAACCAGCGTCGCCCTGCAATACGTCTCGCGGCTGCACCCGCGTGAGACCCCCCGCCTCGTCGAAAACACCCTCCGCTACCTGGGTGCGACACTGGACACCGCCGCGCAGCGCTGGGACCCCGTGCCGCCTTCCGTCGAACGCCATCCGCGCGCACCCTGGTGGGAATACGCCAACTGGCGCGCGAACCGGATCAATCCCACCGTTGAACTGGTCGGATACCTCTGGGAATTCTCAGGCGCCTTCCCCCGTGAACTCGTACCGAAGCTGACGCGCCAGGCGCTCTCGCTGCTGGCGGGCCACGAAGGTCCTCTGGGGATGCACGACCTCCTCGCATACCTGCGGCTCGCGGCACGGCTGCCGGAACCCCTTGCCGTCGAATTCTATGACCTCCTGGACGGTCACGCGCGCCAGGAGGTCGCCACCGAGCGGGCGCAGTGGGGCGGCTACGTCCTCCAGCCGGTCCAGGTGGCGCCATCTCCCCAGGCACACTACGCCGCGGCCCTTGGGCCGGCCATCGAGGAGAATCTGGACCACCTCATCGAAACCCAGGGCGACGACGGGTCCTGGCTGCCGACTTGGTCGTGGGGCCGCTTCCCCCAGGATTGGGAAGTGGCGAAGGTCGAGTGGCAGGGCGCGCTGACGGCGGAGAATGTGAGCATCCTCGCCGCCTACGACCGCATCGCTCGCTGACACCGGCCCATTTTGATCGGCGCGACGGGCGGCCGAGCGCGCGGGCCTGCCGGGGCGCCGGGGCTCGCACGGCTGCGGTGGCACGCGTCCCGGCCGCCACCCGCAGCCGGATCCTGCCGAACGGGTCCGGCGGGCAGGGACGACCGCCAGGTCCGGCGTAAGCACCGGATGTCGATCTGAGGGAGGGGCTCCCGCACCGATGTCCGACGCCCGCCGCCACGCGCTTTCGCCCGCCGTGATCTCCGTCTTGGTGTTCCTCTGGTGCCTCGCCGCCGCTCCGGCGGCCGCGGCCACAGTTCGCCTCGCCCCGGCGCCCGGTTCCGTCTGGACCACCGCGCCGACGACGGCGACCGTGCCGCTACCCGCCGGAGCGACCGGCGATGTGGCGATCCTGAACACGGCCGGCAACACGGTGGCGCATGCCCAGGGGACGGCGACGTCCGGCGCCCTGCGCCTGCGCCTGCCCACCCTGGCCCCCGGGCTGTATACGCTGCGCTGGCAGGCCGGAACGCAGCGGGGCGGGTCCACCTTCACCGTCTGGGATGGCGGGCCGCTGCCGCCGCGGCTGGAACGCGCCGCATACGGCGGACCGACGGCGCGCCCGGAGCGCTGGCTGCTGGGCCTGCTGGCCGCGGCCGCCCTGGCCGGTGGGGCCGTGGGCATCGGCACCCTGACGGGCTCCACCGCCCGCCG
>DAHWHT010000219.1 GCA_027335515.1 Clostridia bacterium | reverse complement strand
CCGCCGCCGGGGTGCGCTACACGCGCAGCGGGTACTTCCTGCGCAGCGGGGCCGGCTTGCTCGTGTCGGCTGCCGGGGATCCGGTTCTGGACCCCGCCGGGAACCAGATCACGGTCCCCCCTGGCGCGCGGATGGTCACGGGAGGCCGCATCCTCGGTCCCACCGGCAATGTGGTCGGCGCGGTCGGGGTGTGGACATCAACCGGAGTCATGACTACGCAGGGCGGGGGCCTCTTCACGGGCGGGGTTCGGGCGACGGCGCCCACGATCCTTCCCGGTCACGTGGCTGGCAGTAACGTGAGTCTGGCGGAGACAACGGTCGAATTGATCGCTTCCCAACGCGCTCTTACGGCGGCGGCCCAGGCGGTGCAGGCTGAAAACAGCGCGGCGAAGACCGCGGAGGGAGTTGTTGGCTGATGGATGGGCCAGTCCGCGCTTTTGTCTTCAAAGACGGGGACGAAAAACTGATGGTGGCAACCGACGATTTTCTACTCGTGTTTCGCTGTGAGCATTGTAATCGTTGGCATCTGGTCGCAGCCGGAGCCTGGAAGCCCGGGGATTTGTGCGATGCGGTCGAGTCCATCGGTGAACTGGCCTCAGAATCCGCCGAGGAGCGGGAAGAACTCGTTGCCGGAGGGAAGGCGCTGGTCAAACTGGCCCAGGAAAGAGGCGGGGCGTCATGATGGAAGGGTTGGCGGCGAGCGCCAGCGGTCTCAGCACCGCGCAAACCATGCTTGGTGTGTATGCGAACAACCTGGCCAATCTGCAATCGGCCGGCTACCTCCAGGAGAATCCGGTGGTGACCGAGGGGCCGGTCCGCCCGCTGCCGGCGCAGTCACTGGCCGGAGCGACGGGAGCCGGCGCGAGTTTGGGCGCGATGGTGCGGATCAACAGCGGGTCCCAGATTCAGCAGACGGGGAATCCCATGGATGTCGCGATCAAGGGGCCGGGGTTCTTCGCCGTCCAGGTGCCAGGCGGCAAGGTGGCTCTGACGCGCAACGGTGCGTTTGTGCGGGACGCGCAGGGGCAGATCACAACGAGCACCGGGCTCCTGGTGTTAAACTCCCAGGGGAAGCCGATCACGGTGCCGACACAGGGTGCCGTCCACATCGGCCCGGGTGGGGCGATCCTGGTTGGCGGGAAGGCGACGGGGCAGATCCTGGGGTATGTTTCTGGCGCCGATCTAAACTTGGGCGGTGTTTCGTCTGGACCTTCCGGGACGCTGATTCCAGCCCTCCCCACGCTGATCCGCATCCCGCCGCCATCGGGGATCGTTAGCGGCGCGTTGGACAGCAGTCAGGTCTCGATGATCGATATGACCATAGGTCTGATGCGGGCCCAGCGGGCCTATCAGGGGAACATCAAGGCCCTGGAGACTATCAGCGCCAGCACCAACACCGTCGCTACTCTTTGATGGCGACATGCGGAAGGAAGCGGACGCTGGTGGACATCGGGGTGCTCGTTGGACTACTGGGTGCGGCCGGATGCGTTCTCGCCGGGCATCTCTTGGGCGGTGGGACAATTCAGGGGCTTCTGGACCCCACGGCAGCGCTGATCGTCGTGGGCGGCTCTTTGTGCGCGACTATGGTGTCCATGGGTTTGAAGCGGATGCTGCAGATTCCAGGGCACGTAATCTTGGCGATGCGCCAGGAAACTATTAACGAGTATCAATTCGTGGAAGATGTGTGCAGGTGGCACGTGCTGGCGAAAAAGGAAGGGCCAGTGGCCCTCGAGGAACACGCTAAGAAGCAGCCTGACCACCTCTTGCGGTTTGCCTTGCAGCAGAAGGCCAACGGGCGCAAGGACGAAGATCTGCGGCAAGAACTCCTTTCCATGATCTGGAGTGAGCAGTTCCAAGCCAAATCCGCCAGCGAGGTGTTCGAGGCCGCGGGGGGGTTCGCGCCGACCTTCGGTATTGTCGCGACAGTTATGGGGCTGATTGATGTGCTCGGCAAGCTCTCCTCCGGCGACGCGACCGCCTTGGGGGCAGCCGTGAGCACGGCTTTCCTGGGGACGTTCTATGGCATCAGTTCGGCGAACATCTTCTGGCTGCCTTTGGGCAAAAAGCTCAAGACCAAATCCAAAGAACGGGACCGGCAGCAGCGGCTGTTCGTGGAGGCGGTGAGCCTTATCTCGCGGGCATCCGGACCGATCGAGATTCGTCAGCGGCTCTACCGGATCATTGATCCCAAAAAGGCGGACGAGATCAGGGGCGTTGCGTCGGCGGGGGGTGCGGCGGCAAATGCAGCCGGCGGGTGAAGAACAAGTGGTGGAGGATGAGCAGGAGAGCGGGAACGCTGGTGAGGATCGGTGGCTCCTCACCTACTCCGACATGATCACCCTCCTTCTTGCGTTCTTCATCATCCTGTACGCGATGGCGCAGGGATCGTCAAAAACAAACAATGTGCTGATCGTGGAGGCCATGCATGCGGCATTCCACACGCCGATGCCGATGGGCCTGACGCAGAAGTCGGCCAATACCATGACGCCGTTGTCCAAGGTGGTCGCCCCGCCCCAACAGCAATCCAAGCAGACAACCGGACCGCAAAAACTGGTCATGTCAAACCAGATGCAGCAGATCGCCTCCGCGCTTACCGCGGACCTGCATCGGGCAAATGTGCCACCCAGCGCGGTGGCTGTGAAGGCGACGGCTAGCGAGGTGGACATCACTTTCGGGAGCAATGTGTACTTCCAGTCGGCCAGAGCTACCGTTCTTTCACCGTTTGAAAAAGTGCTGAAGATCGTGGCTCCTGTCCTGCGTACTGTTCCGTATGAGATGGAAGTCCAAGGTTACACAAACAACCTGCCGTTATACTCCACAAAATATCAGACCGCATGGGAACTGGCCGGGGCGCGGGCGATCAACGTCTTGCGGTTCTTAACGGAGACGCAGGGGGTTTCCCCGTATCATATGGAGGCCGTTAGTTTCGGCCAGTGGCACCCAAGGTGGCCGAACAACAGTCCGTCCAATCTGGCAAAGAATAGAAGCGTCGATATCGTGATCACCGATATGACACCGCCCGGAATCAACGATGGCGGGCCGGATACAATGCCGCAAGGGCAGATCCCAAGCTGGCAATAAGGGGGGGTGAGGCTTGGAAGATCTGCGGGACTCGCTGCGAGTCGTCTGGCGTGTGTCGGTGAGGATTGATGGCCGCATCGCGCAATTATGGGACATCAGCACCACCGGGGTCCGGGTCTGGGGAATCCAGACTTCTAAAGGGCAGCGACACAGACTCGACCTTCCGAGCCCTGATGGCTTCTTGACGTATGAAGTGGAGACGGTGTGGGTCAGCGGGGTTATGGCTGGTATGCGGTTTCTCTTCAAGAACGGGGAACAGCGCAGCGACGTGTGGGAGTTACGCACCCTGGTGGCGAGGGGGAAACTCTGAGGTGTTCGGTGGGGTCGCGCCGGTCGATGCCGGAATCAATGTCCTCTCTGTGCAGCAACGCCTTCTGTCCGCGGACGCGGCCAATGCTTCGACCCCCGGCTTTAGGGCACAGGTCCTGAATGTGGGGGCCGGCGTGGCCAGCGTCTTACAGGGCGGGGCGGCCACGGTGGAGACCATGCCCCTGACGCAGGGGGCCGGCGGTAACGGTGTCTCCTTGGATGTGCTGATGGCCCAGACCGCGGAAACGCAGCAGTGGTACGCCGCGGATGCCAAACTCGCACAGATGGCCTACGGGCGCCTCGCCGGCGCCATCGGCGGCCAGACGGTCGTCTGAGGAGGGGGTTCCCCTGTTCCAAGCGATGAATGCCGCGGCGACGGGCCTGACAGCTCAGCGGCAATGGATGAACCTTGTCGCGGACAACCTCGCCAATATGAATGACGTGGGTGGCGTCCCGTACCGCTCTCTTGAGCCGGTGCTGCAGGCCATATATGGAGCGGGTGGTGCCGTCCAAGGTGTTGCCGTGGCCCGGGTGGCGGCGTCAGCGGCACCGGCCAAACTGGTCTACGCGCCGGGGGTGGCCGGGGCCAACGCGGCGGGTTACGTCCCCGGATCCAACGTCAGCATGGCCGTGCAGATGGTGGACCTGCTCGCCGCCGGGCGGGCGTACCAAGCGGCTGCGACGACCTTCCAGGCGGCGAAGGCCGAGAATCAGGCCGCGCTGCAAATCTGACCCCGAAAGGCTGATGGCGCATGGCCCTGGTTGCGATCATGCACCCGGCACCGCCCGCGCCTCCTACTCCAGCGGGCCCGGCAGGTGCGGTCGCCGGTTCCGGTGGATTCGTGGGGCTGCTGAACCAGCTGAACGGGCTCCAGGTGCAGGCGACAGCGGCGACCAACGCCGTGGTCACGGGGCAGAGCGCCAACGTGGCGTCCGCGATGATCGCGGCGGAAAAGGCGGGCCTGTCGCTGCAACTGGCTGTGCAGACGCAGCAGGCGGCCATCAAGTCGTACCAGACCATCTCTCAGATTCCATGAGAGCGGGGACGGTCACTGGGTCGGCCGCTCCGAACAATGTCGTGGCTATCAATCCGTTAGTTCTCCTGACGCGGATCCACACGTTGGAGGCGCAGGGGCTTATGGCCCTCCATGTTTGGGGGCCAGAGGGGTTCGCGGCCTGTCTTGTGGTCGCAGGCATCGCATATCTCCTGGGGCTTGCGGGGGGAGTCAAGGGGCTGCGCCGGTTCGGACTGAGCATTGCGTTCGGTTCCGCGGTGATCTACATAGGCGGGTACTTTCTCCTGAAGATGCTCTTGCACCTACAGACGCCGATCACCTGATGAGCGATACAGCACAGAAAGCGCACCGATGGAAGTTTGCAATCATTGGAAAGGGGCGAGATGGTGCGGGTTTCAGTCGGGAGTGGGAACCTGGGACTGAATGCCCAACTGGTGGATGCCCTCAAGGCTGCGGGACATGACGCGGAGGCATGCACGTATGGCGCAGCCGTGACGGGTCGGGAGGCGGACGCGGCGGTTGTCGGCGCTTCCCTGGCGACGGATGGGGACGCGGGTATCCTCTCGGTCATTGTGCCGCTCCGGCAGGCGGACGTGCGCGTCGTGTATCTGCCCGGCCGTCGCGACCAGGTGGACGACGGCGTACGGGAACTCCTCGTTAAAACGGTCGCGCTTGGAGTCTACGACATCCTGTTTGACGACGAACTGACCCCGGACGCCCTTGTTGCCGTGCTCGGGCGGCCACCACGTATGCTCGCCGGGCTCGGCGCGCTGCGTCGACCAGGGGATGCGCGGCCTCTGCTGACCAGTCACCTGGGCACGGCTCTCCAGAAGGTGGTGGACGAGCCACCGCAGCCGGTAGTGGAGCAGACGGCGGCGTCGCCGCCGCCTGAGCGGGTACGCGTCCTCAAGTCGGTTTTACGCAGACAGGTACGAGTCTCAAAGGAGCAGACCGGGGCCGACATGGAGAGTTGGCGAGCGGCGGTACCGGCGTTCCATCGCGGAGTGACCAGTTTTTTTGGTGCTCTGCCGGGCTGTGGCTGCACCGGTTTCGCGATTGCCTACGCGCTGACAGGGGCGGATGACGGGGATGTGCTGCTGGTGGATGCCCACTTTCAGCGCGCGCATATGGCTCATTACCTGCTGGGCCGGCATCTGAGCACTCTAGTGCCAGAAGATCGGGCGCGTTCGTGGCGGCACTGCCAGGGGCACTACCGTGAAGCGGTGCTGCAGATCCGTTCCGGGCTGCAGGCTTTATTGCTGGCCTTTGAGCCGTCTGGATCGCCGCAAATGGTGGCGGCCAGTTGTGATGTGGCTGTGCGCTGGGGCGTGGCCGGGGCGGATGTTGAAATCAACGCCCGCCCAGGTAGGGTTCTGGAAGAGACGCGCCGGCTGCTCGATCACCTGGGGGCGGGCGGGAACCTATCTTCTGTAGTTGTACGCGGGTCCACGTTGACTGATCACGACCGGGCGTTGTGGGCAGAAGCGCTGGGGGTGGCCGTACCGGCGGGTGATGATCGTGCGACGCCGCGGGAGGTGGCGGATCTGGAGCGGGCACTGCGCGCATGTGCGAATGGATCGCCGGTAATCGACTTCGGAAGTATGCCTCCGATCATCGCCGGGAGAGCCGACGGGCGGGTGTCTTGGGCCGCAAGACAGGGGTCGGTTGTGGTGGTGACAAGACCGGACACGCTGGGGCAGGAGGCCGCGGAACGCATGGAGCGGACGGTTCTTGCGGAGTGCCCGGATGTGCGTGTGGAGATCGTGAGAAATAATCTTGCGCCTCCATAGAAAGCGGCGCTCCTGGCTGCTTTGGTGGGTCGGGCGGTTGCGGAGCCGAGGCTTGAGCATCGGGATGCAGCCGCCGGTATAGTGCCGGGCAGAGTGGGGGGGGTGAAAACGGAAGAGGTGATGCGAGGAGGCCGGGTTGTTCTCCGGCAGGGCAGGGGATTTCATGTGCTGGCCATCGTATGCGGACTCTGCCTCCTGACGGCGCTGATCTGGACTGATCCACAGCGATCTGTTTCCGCCATGTCTGAGACCAGAGCAACCTTCGGCCCTCTGGAACCGCTGGTGTTTGTGCTGGCCTTCGGGGCCGCTCTGGTCCTTCATGAACTGTCTCACGGCTGGGTCGGACGCTGGGTGGGTGGCGGTCCAGTGCGCTACGGAACTCGGTTTGTGTTGCGTGTGGTGCCGCTGGCGTTCTGGTGCGGGCTCGACGGAGAGGTGTCACGGGCCGGCATGGTCGCGGTGCTGTTGGCGCCGCAGGTGGTGATTCCCGCAACGCTTCTGATGTTGCGTGCCGTGGCTCCGGCAGTCTGGGGACTGTGCTGGATGGTATGGGTGCTCATGGTTATCGGGTCCTCGGCTGACCTGCTGATGCTGATCGCTGTGTTGGGGGCGCACGCGAACCGCTTTCGGGATACCTCGGATGGAATCGTTGCTGCGACGGGAAGGTGAAAGCAAAGTGTGGCACGGGATTCATGTGTTCTTTCACACGCACCATTCGGTTGGAGTGTTCCTTGCCTTGGTCGGCGTGATCCTCCTTGCGGTGGCGGTGGTGCGCACGATCAACCAGCGTAGCCAGTAGTCGGAAGCCTGATAGGCGGCAAGCTCGCCGCCTATCAGGCGTGCCAAAAGGGGGGCTCAAAATGCCCAAGAAACGCACTCAGCTGGTTATCGCCTTTGTCGCGATCTTGGTTGCTCTGCTCGCGGCTCTGATCGCATGGCTCGGACTAAATGCGCAGTTGAAGCCGGTGTCTGTGGTCGAAGCGGCCCAGCAAGTGCCGCCGATGACCAAGATCACAGCCGCGGATCTGATGGTGGCCACTATACCCAAGGGCCGACTTGGACAGGTGGATTACATCCATGGGACGCTTGTTGGCGCATTGACTGGGCGCTACACCGTCTACGGCCTCTATCCGGGCGAGATGGTCGTGCCGGCCGACCTGGCCAATGTCACGGCGGCGACAAGCACCTATGATGCGCGCTTGATGGAGATCCGGCAGGCGGCCGAAGCTCAGGTGCAAAGGGACGCAGCGGCAATCAAGAAGCTCGGCCTGCCGATCCCGAAGGGCACCACGACACATGCCAGCGTATCCATCGGGCCCGTGCCACCCGCAAAGCAGTTGGCGGGTCAGAATGCGGACGCCGCATATGCCGTCGCCGTCGCGCATCTGGCCCGGGTGCAGGACGAAGTGGCGGTGACGCTGCAGATCAATGAGCAAGATGGTTTCGCGCTGGTGCACACCGGTGACCGGGTGACGGTGTTTGGCACGGTCCATGACAGCCAGAAGAACACCGTTGCGTTCGGTGTCGCAAATCATGTGCTGGTGCTCGGACGCCAGGGTGGAGCGGCTGGTGGCGCGGTCAGTGGAGCGGTGTCCGGTATCCTGGTACTGGCGCTGACCCCCGCACAGGTCGAACGACTCATGCTCAGCGAGCAGGCGGGTAGCCTGCTGGTGACGCTCAACCCGATGGGAGGTTCGGTGCTGAAGATTGGGACGGTGACAACGACCGCCCTTCTGGGGGGCGGCGGAACGCCGAGTACAACCTATTCATCCGCTACATCGGCGACCCAGCCGGGAGCGGTGGCCCCTACGGCGGCGAGTTGAAGCCTGGAGATGAGACGGGGGGGGACTGGATGGAGACCGCTCCACTGGGCCCGATCCGGGCACGGTTCGGAACAGCGTTGAATGCCCTGCTGTATACGACGGACAGTGAATGGGGCAGGGAGGTGTTCAGCACCTACCGTACGCATCCGGACATTAAGTTCAGGACGAGTGTGGGCACGGAAGATGAAATGGATGAAGCGATTCCGGGCATGGGTATCAAGATCGTGGTGGTGGATCACGGCCTGGCGGGCAATGAGACAGGGCTTGCGGTGGCCGCGCGCGCGGCGAAGCGCTGGCCCAAGGTGCATTTCTACCTGGCCAGCGGAGATCCGGGACCGGCCCTGGTCGCCTTGCACAACAGCGCGGTGGTTGAGGGCATCAAGTCTGTGATCACCAGGCCCTTCACGCCCGAGGCGCTGGTCGAGGTGGTATCGTCAGTCCTGGTGCGAGAATCCGAGGTGGAGATGCAGCTTGCGGCGCACGCCGGGGACTCGCGGTCCGGTGGGATTTCGCGCATGGCGATGGCCCCGCGCCTGATCGCGGTGGCCGGGGGCAAGGGTGGGGCCGGGAAGTCTCAGGTGGGAGTCAATCTTGCCCTGCTGCTGCAAACCAATCCGACCTCGGATATTCCAACGGCGTTCGTGGACTTCGAGCGCGGCCTGGAATCGTCGGAGTTGCTGTTCGGGCCGGGGGTCCGTCCTCATCCGACGGTTATTGATTGGATCCCACACGTTCCAGCCGGCGGTGCCCCGGTGGATCCGCAGCGAGTGACGGATCATCTGGTGGCTACGTTGAAGAGCGGCCTGCATGTGGTCTTTGGCGCCACGTCTGTGGATGATCACGACCTGCTGGAATCGGTCCACGTCGATTGTATCCTGAGCACGCTGCGCCTGATGCACGCGGTGACGGTGGTCGACCTCCCGGCTGGATTCACGGCGCCCATGCTCGATGCGCTGAGGTCGGCGACGGAAGTGCTGGTGGTCACCAATCCGGATATCCCGACCCTCAAGGTTACGCGTACATACCTGCACGAGATGGTGGCGCGTGGCCTGGACCCTGGCAAAGTATGGATCGTACATAACCGCATGCGCGAACAGAGCCCGGTTCCAGTCGAAGAGGCGAACGAGGTGTTGGCTGAATTCCGGTCGTGTCCAGTGATTCTGCCAGAGGACGATGCGGTGCTGCGTACACGGGGGCACGGGGAAGCGACGATCCTGGCCGATCCCAATTGTCCCTGGAGCATCGCGTTGCGGCGGATGGCCGCGAGTGTGCTGCCGGAGTTGGGCCTTAATTTGGCATCTCGTGGGAAGGCGTCACGCGGGAAGATGAATCGAAGCCGGCGCCGGCGCTTCCTTGGAATCTTCTAGTCAGAACATGCATAGAGCGGGGGAATCAGAGTGGGCCTGAACTCACGCCTTGCGGGACCGCGACCAGCGCAACCCCCGTCGGCCCCAGGGGCGGCGTCGGCCCCGGCGATGGCGGCTCCGCAATCCAGGCAAATCGAAGACTTACTTGCGAAGAACGCGTTGACTGAAGAGCAGCAGGTGGCGTTTCTGGCGCGGGTGCGCCAGCTGATCACGGATGAGGCGCTGTCCCGCGGGGTGTCCCAGGAGGACGGCGGCGCCATGACCGCATTGGCAACCGAGATATTCAATCGAGAGGTGTTGGGTACTCGGGCGCACGTTCTCCAGCGAGACCAACTCTTGCAAGAGATTCTGTCATTTGTCGTAGGCGGCTATGGCCCGCTGACCCCGTTGTTGAGCATTCCTGGTGTCGAGGACATCGCGATCAACCGATATGACGAGGTGTGGGTCTCAGCTAAGGGTGAAATGCGACGCGTCGATGTCAGGGGTTTCCGCAGTGATGACGACGTCGTGTCCTTGGTCGAGCGGCTGGCGGCAAAGGCGGGCCGGCCATTCAACTTTCGCGAGCCGATCGTGGACACCCTGTTGCCTGACGGTAACCGACTCAACGCGGTGCGATACGGAATCAGTCTGCGGGGCACTGCCGTCACCATCCGCGTTCACAAGCCGGCGGGACAGCGACCGACCGCCACTCAGTTGGAAGAGCAAGGGGTGGTCCCCGGCCGCGAGGTGGCACTGGGACTGTTTGGTAGCGAGGCTCCGGCCGCGCCTTATGACCCGGACATGGATTGCGGCAAGTTCCTCCGCCTTTGCGTGCGCAATCGCATCACCATGGTATTCATCGGGCCGACCGGTACGGGCAAGACAACGGTCATGGACGCATACCTGCGTCTGATTCCGGAACTCATCGGACCGGGCTTTCGCATTGTGACAGTGGAGGATGTCGCGGAACTGACCGATTGCGTGCCGAACATCGTCAGGTTGCAGACACGGAGAAAGAACAGCGAAGGCGTTGGCGAGATCAGTATGGAAGCCTTGGTGGCGGCCACGCTGCGCATGCGCCCGGACATCATCGTTGTTGGCGAGGTGCGCACCCTCGAAGGAGCGGCGTTCATTGTGGCGGTGAACACCGGGCATGCCGGATCGATGACGAGCATCCACGCGCCGAGCCCTGAGGCAGCTCTCCCGAGGCTCGAAGGGCTGCTGCGTAGTGGCACTGGATTTGATGCGCGCCTTTGCCGCGATTATCTTTGCGCCCTGCAACTCTTGATCCAGATCAACCGGGACGACAGAACAGGCCGGCGGGCGGTGCGCGAGGTGGCCAGCCTGGATGGTTTGGACGGGGACGGGGGCTATCGTGTGACACCGCTTTACACCTGGCGAGAACGACGTCTGCTGCCCACCGGCGCCACCCCGGCATGGGCGAAATTGCTCACTCTCCCGGTGTGAAGGGGGAATCTTATGGCGCCGTGGCTACGTGCGCTTCTGATGGTGTGCAATGCGGCGGTAATTGTCACGGTCGGTGTGCTGCTCGCCTATGCGGTCCGACAGGTGTTGGCGGGCGTATGGCATCTATAGGGGGGCCTTGGCTTGGTTGCTCTGGTGGCGCTCCTTTCAGGGTGTGATGTGCTGCTGCTGGCCTATTGGCTGCTGGTGGCGCGAGAGGAGCGGAGGTTGCGGGCAAAGGGGATTGTGGACGCGGCGGAGCCTGCACCCACCCGAGGCGCCAAGAAGACGGCGACGCGTGTGGTGGTGCGACGGCATGAGGAGCCGCCGTTACCTTGGCCGTTCTCGTACCTGGACACTCTGCAGCAGCAAGCGGGAGAACATGAGGGGCTGTTGCGTCTCTTGCTCACGGCGGCATTGGCGTCCGCGGGATTGACGCTGATTGCCTGGTTGCTGGTGGGGCAGCCGGTGATCGTGGTCGGGGCGGCAGCGTCCGGGTTGCTGGTTCCCGGTATGCTGCTGCGCCGCAAGGCTGATCGGCGCATGGCCCTCATTGAGGAGCAGGTGTCCAGCGCATGCCAGTTCCTCATCCAGGCTCTTTACGGAGGAGCTCCACCGGAAACCGCATTGCGCGATACAGCGCGCGATGCCGCGGCGCCACTGGGGGAAGAGTTGCGTACGGTGATCCGGGATGTGGATAGCGGAGAACCACTGGATATGGCACTGGGCCGATTGCCTGGCAGAGTTCCCGGGGCACCAAGCGTGCGCATGCTTGTGGCCTCGCTGCAGATCGCGTTGGAGATGGGAGCCAATCTTGGTGACCACCTGACGAATCTGGCCGAGCTTATTCGCCAACGCCGAACCGCCGAGGCTCGGGTGCGGAGCACGGTGGCTTCGGCGCGCATGCAGGGAAAGGTACTGTTCTTCGCGCCGTTGCTGGCCTACGTGTGGATGCACCTGCAGGCACCCATGACACTGAAGAAGTTCCAAACTCCGCACGGGCAACTGGAACTGCTGGGCATGGCGGTGTGGCTTATCATCGGCTATGTCGTTACTCAGGGAATCCTGCGCAACGCCTTCGGGGAGGTGCTGTGATTGCCTTTCATCGTACTGGCGGCGGCACTTACCGGGATTGCCTGTCTGCTGTTGTATCTGGCGCTGAGCACCGGGCGCGGATTCAGCCCAGGGGGGCAAAGGTTGATTTCTGGAGACTCGGCGGCCTCGGATACCCGGGTCGGGATCCTCCCTCAGGAGCGGCTGGCGGAGTTGCGGCGCCAAGCCGAGCAGTGGGTGAACAAACTCGGACGGAACAAGAAGGTTCCCAGCAACCTGGGGCAGCGGCTGAAGTGGTCAGGCATCCAAATGAGCCCCGGGGCGTGGCAGATGCTCCCCTATCCACTTGCTGGGCTCGGCGCGGTGGTCGGTGTGGGGATCGGTGAGTTTGTACCGTCATACCTTCCGGTGACCGTACTGGGGGGTGCTTTTGCCGCGGGCATGGTTCCCGCCTTCCTGCTTTCGGCGCGCCTGTCCAGGCGCCGGATGCGCATCGCGTCGGAGATTCTGACTTACAGTGAATACCTGGCGATGGCGATGCAGGCCGGGGCGGATTTCCGTACCGCCGTTGGTCAGGTGGAAGAACGATTCCCTGGTCCGGTGGCGGAGGCGTTTTCGACGGCGGTACTTACTTCTGCCGTTGGCGGGCAGATGGACGACGGTTTGCGGGCGGCCCAGGCGGTTCTCAATAATCCAGACGCGGATGCAATCATTGGCACGCTGATCAAGCAGCAACAGTACGGTGCGCAGAGCGCGGAGGAACTGCTAAAATCGGTGGCCGGTGTCCGGCGGAACCGGGTGGAGAAAGTTCTCGAAAAGGCGAGCCGGGCCGCGCTGATGCTTCTGCTGCCGATTGCTGTATTCATCATCCCCGTGTTCTTTGGGTTGATCCTATGGCCGATGCT
>DAHWHT010000218.1 GCA_027335515.1 Clostridia bacterium | reverse complement strand
CTGTACTCACCCGGGTACAGACGGCCGCCGTCTTCTCTCCCGTCGCGCGGTCTTCGCCCAGCAACGCCAAGATATCCGCCCTTGCGTACCGCCGGTGCCCGCCTCCAGATCGGGCGATGGGACGAAGCCTGCCTTCCTTGTGTCCCACCGCCGCAAGGTCCCCACGTGCATCCTCAGTGCCCGTGCGGCCGCTGCCGGTCGAAGAACCTCTGGCCACCCGTCAAACCTGCTCATACCTACCTTATCGGCGCGGTTTGCGCGGCGTTTCGGGTAGCTGCTTCAACCTCCCCAATTGCCGGCATCCTGCCCAACGCCGGTTCCGCCGAGCACCCTTGTCTCCATGTCGGTTCACGAGGGCATCGAACGGGCGGCTTGGGCCATTTCTCCATCGGGCCGTGTGCTTAACTGCTGCAAGATGGAACCCCTGAGCGCCTGCGGACGACCTGTCTCGGACCGTGCGGGGCGAAGTTGTCCAGGTATCCCCGCAGATGTGGCCCGATGCCGGAGCCGTCCTGCACCTTTGGGTCACCCACCAGCTGCGGCCGCCGTCGCTGGTCGAGTGGGCGACCTTCTGGGAGGGGTCCACCCCCGTGCCAGCGGTGACGGTTATGCCCCCCATCCGCCCCGCGAAGACAGGGGGGGCGCCTTATCGCGCGCGCCGCTCCAGGGAGGGAGGCGTTCTGCGGGGTCGGCGGTTTCCCCGTTGGTGGTTCGGTAGGGGACCATGATGGCGTGGCCATCGATCTGACTGAAAGGTGCGCTGGCCATCCGGCGGTGTCCGCCGTGAGGTGAGGCCCGGCATGAAGGTTCGCGCGGAGGCCGGCGGTACGGCGCCCAGCGGCCGCGCCCTCTGGCGAGCCGTCAAGGTCCATCGGGTGCCGCCGTCCCTCGCGCGCCGGGGGACTTGAGGTCGGCCCGCTGGCCGTCCTCCGTGTTCAGGAAGTTCATGACCAAAGGAGACGGATTCGCGGCCCAACCCGGCTCAAAGCTCACCTGCTGCCAGAGCGGGCTCGCCTCGGGTGTCCGTTGACCGAGTACGCTATTTGGTAGGTTTCGGCGTTCCTTGGTGAGCCCGGGTATCGTTTGCAAACCGTTTCGCTATTCCCACGTTCCCGTTGGTTCCGGGTGAACCACCGGGTGGACGTGGGCCCGTCCGGTCCCCTCCGGTTTTCGCATGGCACCGTGTGCAGAAGGTCGACGCGTTGGCCCCGCCGTACCCTCGCGTGTCGCCGCGGGGTGAGAGCCCCCGGTCCGGAAAGGGGGCGCCAATGGTCTTGGGATCGCCGCTTGCCCTGCGTCCGCTGGGCTCGACCGGGTTGGAGGTTCCGGCCCTGTGTGTCGGCTGCGCCCCGTTGGGGGACATGCCCGAGGCCTTCGGTTACGGGGTCGGGGAGGCACGCGCCCTGGAGGTCTGTCGGGCCATCCTCGACGGGCCGATCCGGTTTGCCGATACGGCGGCGGCCTATGGCGAAGGCCGGAGTGAGCGGCGGCTTGGGATCGCCCTGCGGGAACGGGGCGGATTGCCCCCGGGGTTTGTTCTGGCGACCAAGGCGGACCGCGATCTGCGCACCGGGAGGTTCGACGGCGACCAGGTCCGGCGGTCCGTCGAAGGCAGCCTGCGGCGGCTCGGGCTGGATCGCATCCAGCTCTGCTTCCTTCACGACCCCGAACACATCCCGTCCTTTGAGACGGCGATGGCGCGGGGAGGAGCGGTGGAGGCGCTGTGCCGCTGCCAGGAGGAGGGACTGATCGCGCACTTGGGGGTGGCCGGCGGGCCGATCCCGCTACTCGTGCGTTACGTGGAGACGGGGCGGTTCACGGTGGCCATCTCCCACAACCGCCATACCCTGCTCAACGGCGCGGCGGCCCCGCTTTGGGCTGTGTGCCAACGCCGCGGTGTGGCGGCCATCAACGCCGCTCCGTACGGCGGCGGCATCCTGGCCCGTGGTCCCGAGGCCCATCCCCGCTATGCGTATCGGCCGGCGGGTGCGGCCGTCCTGGAGCGCGCGCGCCGCCTGGAGTCGATCTGCGGCAGTCTGGGCGTGCCCCTGGCTGCCGTCGCGTTGCAGTTTTCCTTGCGCGATCCGCGGCTGGCGTCCACCATCGTCGGCGTATCGAGTGTGTCGGAACTGGAGGGGATGCTGGCCTTGGCGGCATGGCCCGTTCCCGCCGCGCTCTGGGAAGACCTGGCCCGTTTGCCCGTGGAGATGGCCGATCCGGAAGCGGCTCCGGCGGACTGAATGCCGCGCCCAACGCGCCAGAATGCACGGGTTCCAGGTCGACGGGGGCTGTTGGGCAACACCGGCCGTTCCCCGTCTGCTGGCTTGGCGTTGACCCGACCGCGCACGCAAGGTGGCCGTCTTGGCGGCAGCGGCGCGCACCTCGGCGGGGCTCCCGCCGGGAAGCACCCACGGCCGTTTCGGGGGATGGGCGGTCGAAGCGATCGTCTGGATCTGCTGGGACCCCACGGTGATGCCGGCGCGGTCGTCGCCGCTGAGATAGACCTGCGGCGCGGGGCCGGCAGCCGGTCCAGCCGCATCCGCCGGTCCGGCCGGCACCCCTGTTACGAAGTTGGAACGGGGGGAGACTGGCTGCCGTGTGGACGCCCCGGCCGTGGTATGTATGGGGCTGTGCAGTGGCGCGCTCGTCGACTGCCGGATGTCCGGCGACCGACGGTGCGGGTGCGAAGACCGAACGGTTGGGGAGGGGCGGCGGTGGTGGTGGCGGAGCGCGGCCCCCTTCCCGCCTACATCGCATCGGAGGCGGAGGTGCGGGCGTTCCTCGCTGCGGGCCTGGCTGTCGATCCGCCGTTGGCTGGGTTGGCGGATGAGCAGTTTACGTTGGAGGCCCAGGAGGCGGTGGCGGCGGCCGCCGGGGACCTGGCCGAAGAACACTGGAACGAAGCGATGCTGGCGGCGACGCTGGGTACCGCGGCGGTCCCCGCGGCCTTCGCGCGGCTGGCCGTCGGGGACGTGCTGGGGGCGACCGCCGCCGGTCTGGCCCACGCGGCCAGTGGACGGCTTGACACCACTCCGGATGCCGTCGACGAGGCGCTGGGGCTTGTTCAGGGGTTTATTGCGACCGCGGGGTTTGGCACGCTGGTGCGTGTGCAATCGGCGGCCACCGCCTTCGAGGATCTTCAGGCCGTCGGGTTCTACGACCCCATGGACGAGCAGACGTTTCTGGGTGGTCTGTGGCACCGCCCCTGGGCCGGGCGCAGCCTGCATGACGATCTGCTGCTGGCCGTTGCCGCCGGCGCGGTGCGGGTCCGAGCCGGCGCGGACCAGCGCCGCCAGATCGCCCTCACGCCGCACGGGCACGTCGCCCTGGGTACCCTTCGTCTGCGCCTGGAGGCATCCGGCTACCTGGCCGCGCGGCACCGTCAGCTGGCGGCCGCGCACGCGCTGTCGGAGGCCAGCCCCCCGTCGCCGGGTGCGGAGCTTCCCGAGGTGTGGGAGGAACTGCTTGCGGCCGTCGGCGTGGGCCCCGGCGTTCGGGTCTTGGTCTGCGGGCTGGCGCTGGGGGGCACCCCCTTGCTGGCGGAGGTGGCGCGTCGCGTCGGCGAGGATGGCGAGGTGCTGCTGGTGGAGCCCGCCGCCGCCTGGGCGCGCCCGGTGCTGCCGGAGGGGGTTCGATTGCTGCGCGCCCGGTTCGAGGAGCTGCCGCTGGTGGATGGCGCGGTGGACGCCTGCCTAGCGCCCCACTTTCTGCACCTGTGCGACCACGATCGGGCTTTGGCGGAGTTGCGCCGCGTCGTTCGCCCTGGCGGCCGCGTGGCCCTGGGTGCGCCGCAATCGCTCGACCTCGACCATGCGGCGTTGCAGCCGTGGCTGGAGCCGCTGCGGGCCCTGGCGGCGCGCCTGGACGTGCCGGTCAGCGGCCGGCAGCGCCCCGCGGGTCAGGCGGGCGCGGCCCTGGAGCGCCATGGCTTTCAAGGCTTGGAGGTGCGCGCCGGGTTGCTGCCCCTGGCGGGACCGTCGCATGGAGCGCTGTTGCACGCCCTGCATGATGCCGAGGTGTTTCGGGATGTGCTGGGCCGCATCCCATGGCGCGAGCGGCACGCCCTGGTTCAGCAGATGCGGGCGCGCGGTGAAGCGGTGGCGGCGGCGTTGCAGGAGGGGGCGCACGCCCTGGCCGTTTCCGGGGAGATCGCGGTCGCCTCGGTTCCGTGAGCGACTGCGGGTGGGAGCAGGGGCCGGGGGTGTCGGAGGGAATGGATACGCAGGCGGCGGCATGCGGGAAGTGGGGGCGCGGGTGGCCGGTACGGGGGCGCGGATTGTCGTCACCGGGGAGCGGCGGTTGGCAGCCGTCGCCCTTGCCGACCGGCTCGGCGACCTCGGCGTCCGTGCCGAAGTCCGCGCGCCGACCCAGATCGAGGGTCAGGTTCCGCCCCGCCGCCCGGTTGCCATCCTGGTGGCGGGGTGGTCGGCCGGTCTGCAGGACATGCTGCGACGGTTGGCGTCGCGCGGCCACCAGACCATCGTCTTGCCCTTTGGACCCGCCGGGGTGGATCGTGTGCGCGCCATGCGCAGCGGCGCAACGGACGTGATCCCGTCCGGACCGCAGCAGGCCGAGGAGTTGGCGCTGAAACTGGCGCGTCTTTTTCCCGTGTCGGCCCGCGAGTCGCCGTCCGGAGAGCAGATGTTCCGGGTGGGTCCCTATACGTTTGATCCGGTTCGGCAGCAACTTCTTGGTGACGGCCGCATGCTGGAGTTGACACCCACCCAATCGGTTCTGTTGTATTGCCTGCTGCATGCGGCCCTGACCGAGCCGGAGCGGCGGCTGCGCGCTCCCGACCTGATCGGGGCCTGTCGACTGCCGGGGTTGACGCCGGGGGCGTTGCGCAAGCAGGTGTTTGAGCTGCGGGCGCGACTGGAACGCGATGCCGGGTTGCAGGTCATCAGCGGCGACCTGCGGATGGGCTTGGCCTGTCGGCCGGAGGCCTGTGCCCTGCACACACCGCTGGCGCGGCGGCCCCGAGCGTCGGGGTCGCCGGCCAGCTCGGATTCGGAGCGGGCGGGGCGGGCCCGCTAGCTAGCGGGCGTATACCGTGCCGTCCAGAACGGCGGTAACGGGTTGGCGCTGGATCCAGGTGGATGAGACGCCCTCACCCGGATCATAGAAATACAGTGCGCCGTGGGTTGGGTCGTAGCCGTGGGCGGCTGCGGCCGCCGCTCGCAGGGCGGTTGCCGTCGGGCGCACGTTCCAGTAGGTGCCGTTGGAAACGGAGGTGAACTGCCCCTGCTGCAGGATTACGCCGGAAACGGTGTGCGGGAAGCCGCTGTGGCGCATGCGGTTGAGGACGACGGCGGCGACCCCGACCTGGTCCTGGTATGAACGATTCCCTTCTTCGGCGACAATAACCTTCGCCAGGGCGTCCAGGCCGGCGTTTGAGACCGAAGCCGGGCGAGACGGAACGGAAACCGGTCGGGGCGGGGACTTGGACTCGTTGCGCGCGGTTTGCGCCGGGAGCACCAGCCGAAGCCCGGCATAGAGATCGGATGCCGGATGCGCCGGATTGGCCGCCTCCAGTGCTGCGACCGAGAGACCGAGCCGGTGGGCGATCGACCAGTACGTGTCGTTGGCGCGCACGCGATAGCGTGCGGTCGCGGCGAAGGTCGGGGCGGCGGTGGCGGCGAACGTCGCCAGGGCGCAGGTCCCCGCAAGGATCCAGTGGCGCAGACTTCTTGCGTGACGCACGGGGCAGGCTCCTTTCTGTCGCCGCCGGGGTTAGTTACAGGGTTGGGGCGAAGGATGTCCCCACCGGCAGGATCGCCGGTTTCACCCGCGCAGGCCGAATCGTCCCCCGGTCCCGGCGCGAGGGCCGGGATTAGGCGCGGTGCCTGCCGAGGGTAGTGTCTGGGCGCTTTGCGCGTCCAACGCCCAAAGCGGCGGTCTGCCCCCGTCAGCCGACCGATGCGGCAGGCTGGCGGGGTGCGTGCGCCGTCGGGCGCCGTCCGGCACCCGGCTTCCACGGGTCGGCATGCTTGGCAGTTCGGAGGGACTTCGTTACAGGGAGACCGCGCCGCTGCGGGCCTTGGCGCGCGGCAGCTGCACCTGGAGTTGGCCGTGCCACACCCGGCTTGGAACCTCGGGCAGGGCGGGCAGATGCATCCAGTAACCTCCGGGTTCCGGATGGCCCGTGAGGTCAAAGCTCGCGCCGTGGCAGGGGCAGACGAGGCGGGTCGTTCCCTGCGTGTGGTGCAGCGGGCAGCCGACGTCGGTGCACAGCCCGGACAGGACGCGCGGGCCCTGCGCGCCACCGACGACGAACACGAAGCGCGACCCCGCCATGATGGGTACTACGCTGCCCTGCGGGAAGGATGCCGCGTCGCCCACTGTCTTCCAGCGCGCCGACGCGACTGCGGGCCGCAGGCGGCCGTGCAGGGCGATGGCGACGGCCGCGACGGTAGCGGCCGCCCCGCCGCCCCAAAGCAGCGCCCGTCGACCCAAGCGCGGACCGCGCGGCGCCGGTGGGGCGTCCGTGCGACTCGCCTCCGCGCGGACCCGGGCCAAAAGATCGGATTGGAAGGCGTCGCTCGGTGTCGCGGCGCGCTGCCCAAGGGCGCGCAGACCAGCGGCCACGGCAGCGGCGCGCCGCTCGTCTGCGCTCGCCAGGTTGCCGGAGGCGCGACCGTGCAGCAGGCGCGTCACCCAGCGGTCGACACGGCCGGAGGCACGCGCCTCCGCCCTTCGTTCAGCCGTGCGTCGACGCGCCACCCGCTCCACCCCCCGGGCGACCGGCCGCCCGCAGCGCCCGATACTGCAGCACGCGGACGTGATCCGGACGCAGATGCAGCCGCTCGGCAATCTCCTTGGCGGAGAGTCCCTCCAAAAAGCGCAACACCAGGACCTCCCGGTAGCGGGATGGCAGCCGGGCCAGCACGCCGGACAACTGGCGACTGGCGCGGTCGCTGTCCGGGGGCGTGGCGGCATCCGGCCGATAAGCCTCGATGCTGGCCTGCAGGGTGGCGGCCCGACGGTAGTGGTCGCGCCAGTGTTCGGTGAGGGCGGTTGCCGCGGCGCGCAACAGCCACGCCCGCACCTCGCCCGGGCTGCGTTCCGCCTCCAGCCAGCGCACGGCCCGCACGAACACCTCGCCGCACAGGTCCTCTGTGTCGGCGGCGTTGTGCAGCCGCGCATACAGATAGCGATAGACGGCAGGCAAATGCGCACGGAAGGCCGCATCCAGGGCGTCCTGGGACGGCTGCGGCCCGTCCGTCGACGGGTCTTGGGGCTGCCGCCCGCGCACCCCGGCCACGGTGCGCCTCCCCCCCTGCCACGCCAACGGTCATGCCAACCGTCGTTTGGAAGTACGGCGCGGTGTGACAACGGGCGAAGGCGGGCCCTTGGCCGGAATCCGCCCGCAGGAATCGCGGCCGGTTCCGCCAAAGGGTTCCACCGTCGCAGATACGCGGAGGTGACATGGCCCGTGCAGATCGCCTATACGACCTACTCGACCCCCGCCTGGTCGCCGGAACGGATCGCTGAGCGCGCCGCCGCCCTCGGATTCGACGCCATCGAGTTGCGCACCTACGACGGCCACCCGGTTCCGGTCGACCTGACCACCGCCCAGATCGAAGCGCTGCGGCGTACCTTTGCCGACCGGGGCTTGGCGGTGTGTGCGATGGGGACGTCCTGCCGCTTTGCGCCCTCGGACGAGGTCTGTCAGGCGGCCGTGCGCGACGCGCGGCGCTACCTGCAGGTTGCCGCCGGGCTGGGGGCGCCGCTGCTGCGCGTGTTTGGTGGCGCCTTCGACGGCCAGGGGGTGTCGGAGACCGAGGCCGTCCAGCGGGTGGCCGGCGCCTTGGCCGAACTTGCGCCCGCGGCCCGCGCGGCGCGTGTCTGCGTGGTGTTGGAGACCCACGACGGCTTCGCCGCCGGTGCCCGTGTGGGGCGTGTGCTGCAGCAGGTGTCCGATGAGTGGATCGCCGCCTGCTGGGACTGGCTGCATCCCTGCCGGGTTGGCGAGGAGCCGGCTCAGACCGCCGCGGCGCTGCGCGGGCGCATCCGCCACGCCCATACGAAGGATGCGCGTCCGGCCGCCGCCGGCAAGTGGCAGGCGATGCCGCTTGGCGAGGGCACCCTGCCTGTGGCCGACATTCTGCGGGAGATGGTGCGCCAGGGCTATGACGGCCCGTTATCGCTGGAGTGGGAAGGGCCGCGCGACCAGGATCCAGAGCCGGTGTTGGCCGCTTACGTGCCCGCCATCCGTCGGCTGGTTGCGGCCCACGCGTCGGCCTGAACTCAGGGGGTGGAGCCCTCCGGGGATTGCACATGGCGGGGTAGGGCGGCGGCCAGGGCCAAAAGGAGCTTGAGGCCGCGCTGGACCTCCGGTTCGGTAATGGCGTGCCGCAGGTTCCAGAGGGAAACTCGCCGGGTGTCGCCGTCCGCCGCCTGCTTGGCCTCGCGCATCGCGCCGCCCATACTGACGAGCACGTCCAGCGCTCCGAATTGCTGGGCGCGCAGGGCGGATTCGGTCAGGGCGGTCGCGGTCGCCGCCACGCGGGCCGTCAGATTCGGGGTGGCCAAGTCGCGTAACGCCGCGACGAGCCCCGCCATTTCGGTCAGGGCGTCCCAGGTGCCGTCCTGCTGCCACTGCCGCAGCTGCTCCGCGGCCGTGGCCAGGGCAGGCAGGGCGCGGACCAGACGGGTGGACGCCTCGTAGGCCTGGGGTTCGGTGACCAGCGCCGCCAGCTGGCCGAGCGTTGCGGTCAGGGTGGCGACGCGTTCCACGAGCGCCGGTGTCGCCAGGTCTTCCAGGAGCGCGACGAGCGTCGCCACGCGGCCAAGCGCTGCAAGCTCCGGTGCGGCAACGGCCTCGGCAGTTTTGGTTCCGGCCGGCAAAGCGTCGGTCGACATACAACCACCCCCTCTGAGTACGCCTACAGCACGCCGGCCGAAGTGAGCCAATACATGCGGTTGTAGGCGAGCTTCATATGGTGGAGCAACGCGCTTGGTTCTTTGGGCTGCGGCGGGTTTTCATAGTCGAAGGCGACATAGGTCGCCTTCGAGAGCCCCGTTTCGATGAAGCAGAGGACTTTGCCGTCGTAGCGCGCGGTCCCGTGCCCGCCCTGGAGGCGGCTGGCCAGGTTCGCCGCCACGACGTCCGCCTCAAAGTGGGCGGTCGATCCGGCCTTGCTGATGGGGAGGTTCGTTGTATCGCCGCAGACGTAGATGCGGTCGTCGCCGACCATCTGCAGGGTGTGCCGATCCGTGGGCACCCAGCCGCCCTTATCGCCGATCCCGGAATCCAGGATGACCTGTTGGCCGGTGTGCGGCGGAATGGCGACCAGCAGGTCGTAGGGCAGCGTCGTGCCCTCGACGCTGGTCACGGTGTGCGCCTGAGGGTCGACGTGGTCGACGTTGAAGAACGTCTCGGTGTGGATGGAGCGCTGCGCCATCACCGGTTCGGCCCAGCGCGCCACCGGTTCCAGCGAATGGAGGCGGCCGACGGGGTAGGTGTAGGTGAGTTCCGTCCGGTCGCGCACGCCGCGGGCCCGCAGCCATTCATCCAAGATGAAAGTGAACTCCAGCGGCGCCACGGGACACTTGTGCGGCACCCCGACCACCAGGACGATCCGACCGCCGGTGAAATCATGCAGGGCGTCGCGCAACCGCAGGGCCGCCTCTTCCGTATAAAACCAATGCCCATCTTCCTTGAGACCGGGGACCTGTTCCGGCGCCGGTCGACTGCCGGTGGCCAGGACGAGGTAGTCGTAGTGCACGCGTTGCCCGCCCGCCAGGATCACGTCGCGGCCTTCACGGTCGATGCGTTCGGCGCTGGCGGTGATCAGCCGGACGTGCGGGTCCAAAACGGAGGCCTGTGGGCGCTGCGCTTCGGCCGGATTGGCCTGATCAAACGCCATATACAGATACAGCGGTTGGTAGACGTGCCGCGAGGAAGCGGATATCTGCGTCAGGTGCACCTCATCCGCGTCGATCTGCCGGGATACCTGCCTGGCCAGTTGGTTTGCCACGACCGTACCGCCGACGCCGCCACCGAGTACCACAACTTCCTGGGCCACGGTCCACCTCCCCGGGGGCGCCGGCGCTTCAGCGCATGCGGCGCACTTGGATCTTGTAGACGCCGTCCGCCGCCGTGCTGGAAACCAGCTGGTGCCCGGCCCGCTGTGTCCAGGCCGGGATATCCCTGGCAGATGCCTGATCGGTCGACCAGACCTCAAAGAGGGTGCCGATCGGGGCCAACCGCAGTTCTTTGATCAGCTCCATCAGTCCTCCCGGGCAGAAGGAGCCGCGAGCGTCGATGACCTGTGGCTCCTGGGTCTCTTCCGCCATCGCGCCCATCCCTTCTCGTTGGCGATCAGAACGTTACGATGGAGTGGCCCTCGGTCTCCGCGACGAAGCCGGCCACGCCCATCGTATCATCGAATATGGGTTCCAGGTCCGCCAGCGTCCACCCTTCCACGTCCAGCACCAGGGCGCAGGCATAGACGCGTACCGCGCCCGCATCCTTTGCCTGGCGCAGGATTTCCAGGTAGTCGGCCCCCTTGGCAGCGATGCGGGTGGCGATGGGTCCGCTGTGGATCTGGGCCCGCACCTGCGGCTGGCGGTGGAAGCCGGCCAGCGCCTCCATCGAGACGTATACGCGGACCTCCTGGCCGTAGCTTGCGGCCACCAGGGTCATGGTCGCCGCGGCGTGCAGCTTGGCCGCGTCGCCGGATAACAGCAACAGGCATAACCCCATGGTCCACCCTGGTTAGAAAAATGTGCACAAACCGATCTCTCGGTCGTCCACACCGTCCGCCCGACCAGGTATTCGCCCCTTTCAGCCTTGGAGTTGCCCCTTGCGGAGCGTAGGCAACAGGCGGACTCGGGCTACGCGGCGATCGCCCACCGCGCACGCCGGGACTCCCACCCGGGCGGGAGCGTTCGCACACGGCCCGCGTCCGTTGCCAGGATCGGCCCGGTCCCGCGACACCGCCCCTTGCGGGTCCCCCGCGGCCTGTTGGGCCCCCCTGGGGTTTTCCGTTGACCTCGCCAACAGCGCCCTTCCCAACCGCGCCCGCTGCAGCGTCACCTGGGTCGCCCACGGGCCGTCGCGCTCCCCGCGCCAACGCGGTCAGGACTCGCTCCCCGCTGGCATCGCAGCGCAGGATCCGACTCAGAGGCAGTATCGTGCCGCGGTCGCGCCCGTGTCAAACCCGCCCCAAACCCCCTTCGCCTCGGGTGCGCTTTGCCCCGTATACTGATGGCGCCGTGCGGAAACGGGGGCGGGTGCCGTGGCGGGGCAGAACCTCCGCTTCGACCCGGAAGGGGAGTTGCGTCCGCTGGATGGGGCGGACGCCGAGGAACTGTTTGCGGTGACAGACCGTTCGCGGGTCCGACTGCGCCGCTGGCTTCCCTGGGTGGATGCCGTCCGTACCTCGGCTGACAGCGCCGCGTTCATCCGTGCGGCTCAGGCGCAGGCACGCGACGGCGATGGTCTGCATTTCGGTCTGCGCGCGGGGGGGCGGTTGGCCGGGGTGCTCGGCCATCACGGGCTCGACCGATCGCGGCGCGTTGTCGACTTCGGCTATTGGCTGGGCGACGGTTGGGAGGGCCGCGGGCTGATGACCGCCGCCTGCCAAGTGCTCTTGCGCCATACGTTTGCCACGCTGCCCGTGGATCGGGTCCGCCTGCGGGCCGCGCCGGGAAACCTGCGCAGTCGAGCGGTCGCCGAGCGCCTTGCCTTTCGGTTGGTGGCCGTGCAGCGCCGCGGTGAACGCGTGGGGGATGCTTGGCTGGACCATTGCCACTACGAGCTTGCCCTGGCCGATTGGGTGCGGTTGCAGCAGCCGGCGACCGCGGTCCATCGCGCGGCCGGGCATGTCGCGCAGGTCGGGACCACGGCGGAGGACGCCGCCCTGGATGCGGAGATGGCCGCTTATTACGAGGCGCGCGCCGGCGAATACGACCAGTGGTATGAGCGGCGGGGTCCCTATGCGACGCGGCCTGGCCACGCGCAATGGTTTGACGCCCTGGCCCGACTGGCGACGGTGGTGCGCCGCTTTGCGCAGGATCTGCCGGCGGGCGCCACGGTTTGCGATGTTG